>JBIKIK010000004.1:0-20833 GCA_044361655.1 Luteolibacter sp.
CTGATCACCCCAGAGGTATTGATCAGCATCGCCCGGATCGGTGATCTTCACCTTGCGCAGCATCTGGCGGATGATGACCTCGATGTGCTTGTCGTTGATCTCCACGCCTTGGACGCGGTAGACCGACTGCACTTCGTTGACGAGGTGTTCCTGGAGCTCTTGAGCGCCGCAAGCCTCGAGAAGATCTTCCGGCGACACGGGGCCTTCAGTGATCTGGTCACCGCGCTTCACCTTGTCGCCATCAGTCACGATGACATGCTTGCCCATCGGCACGAGGTGGTCGACGGTTTCGCCGGTTTCGGCGTGAGTGATGACCACGCGTTTCTTGCCGCGGACATTCGCGCCGAACGAAACTTCGCCGTCGATTTTGGAAATGACGCAGGAGTCCTTCGGTTTGCGGGCTTCGAAAAGCTCGGCAACGCGTGGCAGACCACCGGTGATGTCCTTCGTGCGGGCCACCTTGCGCGGAGTCTTGGCAAGCTGAATACCGCCGGTGACCGTCTGCCCTTCCTTGACGGAAAGGTGGGCGCCGACCGGAATCGAGTAGCTGGCTTTCACCTCCTTGGTGTTCTCGTCGATGATGACCACTTGCGGGTGGAGGTCTTCCTTGTGTTCGGTGACGACCATGCCCTTCTTGCCGGTTTCCTTGTCGGTCTCGGTGGCAACGGTGATGCCGGGGATCATGTCGCGGAACTCAACCTTACCGCCTTTTTCGGTAAGGATCGGCACGTTGTAAGGATCCCATGTCACGACCGTGTCGCCCTTCTTCACATCCTCGCCGTCTTTGACGGAGATGATCGAGCCGATGACGATGTTGTGGCTTTCCAGCTCGAGGCCCGCCTTGTCGCGGATCGAAACCGAGCCGTTCTTGTTGAGAACGACCCAGGTGCCATCGGCCGCCTGAACGGTGCGGAGTTCCTTGTAAACAAGGCGTCCGGCGTTCTTGGTCTTGATGATCGGTTGCTTGAAGGTTGCCGCGGCAACACCACCGACGTGGAAGGTACGCATGGTGAGCTGCGTGCCGGGCTCGCCGATCGACTGGGCGGCAATGATGCCGACCGCTTCGCCGATCTTCACCGGCAGGCCGGTGGCGAGGTTGAGTCCGTAGCAGTTGGCGCAGCATCCGCGATCGGATTCGCAGGTGAGCACCGAGCGGATCTTGAGCTTAAGCACGCCGATACGCTCGACGGCTTTTGCCTGCACTTCGTTGATGACATCGTCGACATCGAGGATGATCTCGCCGCTGACAGGGTCCTTGATCTGCTCGCAGGAAACGCGACCGTAGATGCGGGTCGCAAGCGAAGCGGTTTCTTCGTCGCCGTCGTAAATCGCGGAAACATAGATGCCGTTGGCGGTGCCGCAATCCTGGCCAGTGATGATCACATCCTGGGCGACATCGACCAGCTTACGGGTCATGTATCCCGAGTCGGCGGTCTTGAGCGCGGTGTCGGAGAGACCCTTGCGGGCGCCGTGGGTCGAGATGAAGTACTCGAGCACCGAGAGACCTTCGCGGAAGTTCGAAATGATCGGACGCTCGATAATTTCACCCGAGGGCTTGGCCATGAGGCCGCGCATGCCGCCGAGCTGTTTGATCTGCGACTTGTTGCCCCGTGCGCCGGAGTCGACCATCATGAAGAGTGGCGACGCCTTTGCTTTGCCATCGTTGTGCTCGATCTTGCGATAGAGCGCGTTGGCAATCGTGTCGGTCGCACCGGTCCAGATGTCGACGACCTTCTGGTAGCGCTCGCCGTCGGTGATGACACCGTTGCGATACTGTTTGGTGACCTTCTCGACTTCTTCGTAAGCCTTCTTGATGACCTCTTCCTTTTCTTCGGGGATCACCATGTCGACGATACCGATCGAGGTACCGGAGCGGGTTGCTTCTTTGAAGCCGAGGACCTTGAGCTCGTCGAGAGTTTCGACGGTCTTCTTCTTGCCTGCGACTTGATAGCAGCGCCAGATGATCTCGCCGATCTGCTTCTTGCCGACATTGTGGTTGATGAAACCAACGCCGGACGGCCAGATCTCGTTGAAGCGGACGCGACCGGGAGTGGTCTCGATGATTTTGCCTTCGCGAAGCGCGGCCTCGAGCGGAGTGAGCTCCTTGCGATCCTTGTCCGAAAGCTCTTCGCCCTTGTAGCCAAAGACCGTGTCCTTGCCGTGGTCGGGGTTGCGAATGCGGATCCACGAATGGTATTCGATCTTGCGGGATGCAATGGCGAATTCCACTTCGGATGAATTTTCGAAAAGCGGCAGATGCTCGGCCTTTTCGCGATCCTTCTGGGTGCGCACTGGCGCCCATGTGAGGTAGTAGGTGCCGAGAATGATATCCTGTGAGGGCACCGTGATCGGGCGACCCGAGGCGGGCGAGAAGATGTTGTTGGGCGCCAGCATCAACTGACGGCACTCCATCTGTGCTTCGACCGAGAGCGGGACATGGACCGCCATTTGGTCGCCGTCGAAGTCGGCGTTGTAAGCGGTACAAACCAGCGGGTGAACGCGGATCGCCTCACCTTCGATGAGTTTCGGTTCGAAGGCTTGGATCGAAAGGCGGTGCAGCGTGGGAGCGCGGTTGAGAAGGATCGGGTGACCCTTGGTGACTTCCGCGAGAATGTCCCAAACTTCCGTCGTTTTGCGATCGATCATCTTCTTGGCCGAGCGCACGGTGTGGCAGTAGCCAAGCTCCTTGAGGCGGCGGATGATGAAAGGTTCGAACAGCGTGAGCGCCATCTTCTTGGGAAGACCGCACTGGCCAAGCTTGAGGTCGGGTCCAATGACGATGACCGAGCGGCCCGAGTAGTCGACGCGCTTGCCGAGAAGGTTTTGGCGGAAACGACCGCCTTTGCCCTTGAGCATGTCGGAGAGCGACTTGAGCGGACGGTTGCCGGCACCGGTGACCGCGCGGCCGTGGCGGCCGTTATCGAACAAGGCATCGACCGCTTCCTGAAGCATGCGCTTTTCGTTGCGGATGATGACCTCCGGAGTCTTGAGGAGCAGGAGGTTCTTGAGACGGTTGTTGCGGTTGATGACGCGACGATAGAGGTCGTTGAGGTCGGAGGTCGCGAAACGGCCACCTTCAAGAGGAACGAGCGGGCGAAGGTCGGGCGGGATCACCGGCAGGACGGTTTGCACCATCCATTCGGGGCGCGACTTCGAAGCCGCGAAGCCTTGGGTGATTTTCAAACGCTTCGAGAGCTTCTTCTTGTTCTGCTTCGAGCGGGTGGTGCCGAGTTCTTCCTCGAGCTTCACCGCGAGTTCGGCGAGGTCGAGTTGCTTGAGCAGCTCTTGGATCGCCTCGGCACCCATCGATGCCTTGAACGAGCCGTCGCCGTAGGTGTCTTCGGCCTCGCGAAGTTCGTTTTCGGTGAGCAATTGGCCGCGCTCGAGAGCGGTGTTGCCGGGCTCGGTGACGACATAATCTTCATAGTAGATCACGCGCTCAAGTTGGCGCGCGCTCATGTCGAGCATGAGACCGATGCGCGAGGGCATGCACTTGTAGAACCAGATGTGCGAAACCGGCACAGCGAGCTCGATGTGGCCCATGCGCTCGCGGCGGACGCGGCTGAGAGTCACTTCGACGCCGCAACGGTCGCAGACAACGCCCTTGTGCTTGATGCGCTTGTACTTGCCGCAAGCGCACTCCCAGTCGCGAGTCGGTCCGAAGATCCGCTCGCAGAAGAGTCCGCCTTTTTCCGGCTTGAAGGTACGGTAGTTGATGGTTTCCGGATTTTTCACCTCGCCCTTGGACCAAGAGCGGATGATTTCCGGTGACGCCACGGTGATCGAGACCTGATCAAAGGCTTCGGGGCGTTCATCGACACCGAAGAGTTCGCGAAGATTGCTATCGACATTCATATGATGGGAAATGTTGGGGGTTATGGTTCGCGGGGCTCAGGTTACAGGGTGAGGTCATCGAGTGAGTAATCGTCCAAGCCACCGGTCATGCCGGAGCCGTGGGTCGATCCCTTGCGGCCCGGTCGGACATCGAGGCCGAGCGACTGCATCTCCTTGATGAGGACGTTGAAGGATTCGGGCGTGCCGGCCTCGAGGTTGTTGTCGCCTTTGACGATCGCCTCGTAGATACGCGTGCGGCCTTGGACATCGTCGGACTTGACGGTGAGAAGTTCCTGCAGCGTGTAGGCGGCGCCGTAGGCCTCGAGGGCCCAGACTTCCATTTCCCCGAAGCGCTGGCCACCGTACTGCGCCTTGCCTCCGAGCGGTTGCTGGGTGACGAGCGAGTAGGGTCCGACCGCACGGGCGTGGATCTTGTCGGCGACCAAGTGGCCGAGTTTGAGCATGTAGATGTAGCCGACCACGACCGGGTTGTGGAATGCCTCGCCGGTGCGACCGTCGTATAGAGTCGACTTGCCGCCGGTGGTGCCGTCCTTGCCGTCGCCGATCCAGGTGAATCCGCGGCCTTCGGGTTCGCCAGCTTTGCGTGGGCGGGCGGTGCCGTTTTCGCCGCCACCGACCATGGTGACGCCGTCGACTTTCTTGGCCTCGGACATGAAGTTCCAAATGACCTCTTCCTTGATGCCGTCGAAAATCGGAGTGGCAACCTTGAAGCCGAGTGCCTTGGCAGCAACGCCGAGGTGGGTTTCAAGCACCTGACCGACGTTCATACGCGAAGGCACGCCGAGCGGGTTGAGGCAGATGTCGACGGGTGTACCATCGTGAAGGAAGGGCATGTCTTCTTCCGGAACGATCGTGGCGACAACGCCCTTATTTCCGTGGCGACCGGCCATCTTGTCACCGACCGAGAGCTTGCGCTTGGCGGCGATGAAGACCTTCACTTCCTTGATCACGCCGGGATCGACTTCGTCGCCAGACTCGAGCGAATCAAGCCTGCGTTCGCGATCGGTGTCGAGTTCTTGGAAGCGGCTTTCGAAGGAACCGATGATTTCCAGGATCTTGTTGCGGATCGGCGATGGGTCGATCTCGATGTGATCGTGCACCGATGCCAACTTGCGCAGCAGGGTCTTGGTGATCTTGCGGTTCGCGGGGATGATGATTTCGCCGGACTGCGCGTTGACGACATCGAGCGGGATTTTCTCGTTGAGAAGGATGTCGGACAAACGATCGGTGAGGTCGTCGGTGAGCTTGTCGGCCTTCTTCTTGTGCTCGTCGTTGATCTTCTTGAGCGTCTTCTTCAGCTCGTTCGGATCGACCTTCTCTTGGCGCTTCTTGGCAAAGCCGCTTTGCGAGACGCGGACGTCCTGGACGATGCCGATGCAGCCGGATGGCACGCGGAGCGAGGTGTCCTTCACATCAGCAGCCTTTTCACCAAAGATCGCGCGCAACAGGCGCTCTTCGGGAGCGAGTTCCGTTTCCGACTTCGGAGTGATCTTGCCGACGAGGATGTCGCCGGGCTTCACTTCCGCGCCGATGCGGATGATGCCGTCGTGGTCGAGGTTGCGGAGTGCTTCCTCGCCGACGTTCGGTATGTCGCGTGTGATCTCTTCCGGTCCGAGCTTGGTGTCACGGGCAGCGACATCGAATTCCGAAATGTGAATCGAGGTGTAAACATCCTCTTTCACGACCTTTTCGGAGATCACGATGGCGTCCTCGAAGTTGTAACCGTTCCATGGCATGAAGGCCACCAGCACGTTGCGGCCGATGGCGAGTTCGCCGTCTTCGGTGTTTGGTCCGTCGGCGAGCACTTGGCCCTTCTTGATCTTCTGACCTTTCTTGACGATCGGCTTCTGGTTGATGCAGGTGCCGGCGTTCGAGCGCATGAATTTGCGCAGCGGGTAAGCCATGATGCCTTTGGCGACATTGGACTTCACCGAATCCGGATCGCTAAGGAATTTCTCTTCGGAAACCGGCATGGTGCCATCGGCAGTCGTGACGATGATTTCCGCCGTGGCGGCGGCAACGATGCCGTCGGCTTCGGAGACCACCACCGCACGCGAATCGCGAGCAGCTTTCGCTTCGAGACCGGTGCCGACGAGCGGCGCCTCAGAAACGAGAAGCGGCACCCCTTGGCGTTGCATGTTCGAGCCCATGAGCGCGCGGTTCGCGTCGTCGTGCTCAAGGAAGGGAATCAAACCTGCGGCAACCGAGACCAACTGCTTGGGCGAGACATCCATGTAGTGGACATCGGTTGGCAGCGACTCGATGAACTCACCACCCTTTTCACGGGCGGTGATGCGCTCGGTGAGGAATCCGCCTTTTTTGTCGATCGGGTTGTTCGCCTGGGCGATGAGGAAATTTTCCTCCTGGTCGGCGGTGAGGTATTCGATCTCGTTGGTGACTTTACCATTGCGCACTTTGCGGTACGGCGTCTCGATGAAGCCAAACTCGTTGATGCGGGCGTAGGTACACATCGAGTTGATCAGACCGATGTTCGGACCTTCCGGTGTTTCGATCGGGCAGATACGGCCGTAGTGCGAAGGATGAACGTCGCGGACTTCGAAGCCGGCGCGATCGCGGTTGAGACCGCCCGGTCCAAGTGCCGAAAGACGGCGCTTGTGGGTGAGTTCGGCGAGCGGGTTGGTCTGGTCCATGAACTGCGACAGCTGGCTGCGGCCAAAGAAATCGCGGACGACGGCGGAGAGCGCCTTCGGGTTGATCAGTTTTTGTGGCGTCATGCCTTCGATGTTCACATCGAAAAGGGTCATGCGCTCTTTGACCAAACGCTCGGTGCGGGCGAGGCCGACGCGGCACTGGTTGGCGAGAAGCTCACCGACCGCACGCACGCGGCGCGAGCCAAGGTGGTCGATGTCGTCAATGACGCCGTCGCCCTTCTTGAGCTTAAGGATGTAACGCACGGCGGCGAGGAAATCCTCGGGCACCATGATGCGTTGATCGGAGTCGACGGTGATGCCGAGCTTCTGGTTGATCTTATAACGACCGACGCGGGTGAGGTCGTATTTCTTCGCATCGAAGAAAAGGCGCTTGAGCAACGCGCGGGCGTTGGCAGCGGTCGGCGGATCGCCGGGGCGCAGCTTGCGATAGATGTCCTTGAGTGCGGACTCCTCGTCCTTGGCGGGATCTTTGCGGAGCGACTTGAGAAGAATTTCGTCCTCACGACCGTCGATCACTTCGACGCTGCCGTGGCCGAGTGCGATCAGCTGGCGCACGATGCCGATCGTGAGCGGCTCGTAGGCTTTCGCGATCGACTGCTCGCCGTCGAGGATGTCCTCGAAGGGCACTTTGTGGCCGAGCTCGCCTTCGTCCATCTTGTCGCTGAGCTTGAGATTTTCCAGCGTGTAGAAATGGGTCACGATGTCGCGGTCGGTCGGATAGCCAAGCACGCGCAGGAAGGTCGTCGCAAGAAACTTGCGGCGGCGGCGGCGGCGATCGAGATAAACATAGAGCAGGTCGTTGGTGTCGAACTGCACTTCGAGCCATGATCCGCGGTCGGGGATGATGCGGAACGAGTGAAGCAACTTGCCGTTGAGGTGCTGCGAAGTCTCGAAGCAGATACCGGGCGAGCGGTGGAGTTGGGAAACGATGACGCGCTCGGCGCCGTTGATGATGAAAGTGCCGCGGCGGGTCATCATCGGCAGCTCGCCCATGTAGACGCGCTCCTTCTTGTTGCCGGTCTCGTCCTTGAGCTTGAAGGTCACATAGAGCGCGGCGCTGAAGCTCTCGCCATTGCGCAGCGAGTCGAGCGAGGTGATTTTCGGGTCCTCGATGTCGTAGGTCACGAAATCGAGCTCGATTGCTTCGTCGTAACTCTTGATCGGGAACACCTCGCGGAAAACCGCTTGGAGGCCGGTGTCGGTGCGCTCGCTGGGAGCAACTTCCTTTTGGAGGAATTCGTCATACGAGCGGCTTTGAACCTCGATGAGGTTGGGAGGTTCGATTACCTCTTCAAATTTTCCGAAATAGAGACGGTCGGCCATGGCTGTGTTTGGGGGTTCGGATGACAAGTTGAGCCCGAGCCGCGAACGGTCTCAGGCGGTTGAATTTCAGTTGATGGGAGAGTGGATCGGAATCGGCGCGAAAGCCCGGGTTAGCATTGGAATCTCGCGTCGGTTCCGGTGAGGGAAAGTTCCCGGAGCGGAGTGGCTCCGCCCCGGGAAAAATCCGTGTTTGATTACTTGAGTTCGACCTTGGCGCCAGCTTCTTCGAGCTTCTTCTTGGCACCTTCCGCAGCATCCTTGGCAGCGCCTTCGAGGATTTTTGCGGGAGCGCTTTCGACGAGCTTCTTCGCATCGGCAAGACCAAGTCCGGGGGCCACTTCGCGCACCGCTTTGATGACGGCGATCTTGTTGGCTCCGGCGTCGGTGATGACGACGTCGAATTCGGTCTTTTCTTCAGCAGCCTCGGCAGGTCCGGCAGCAGGTCCGGCCGCCATGGCAACCGGTGCGGCGGCGGAAACGCCCCAGGTTTCTTCCAGTTTCTTAACGAGGTCGACAGCTTCCAGAACGGTGAGCTTGCCGAGTTCTTCTACGAGTGTGTCTATGTTTGCCATTTTGTTTGTTTCTCCAGTTCGGTATCGTCGCCCCCGAAGCCTTCGGGGATTTCAGTGCGGCGGCCGCCGCTCCGACGAGGAACCATTGTGTGTTCGGGCGGCGGCGGGAGTCGCCAACGCCTTCAGTTCAGATTGTTTATTCGGCGGCAGCGGGTTCTTCGGTTGGGGTTGCCGCAGGTGCTTCGGCACTTGCCGCTGCGGGTTCGGACGAAGGAGTGCTGTCTCCATCGGGATTGTATTTCGCTTGGACCACGCGAGCGATGCGCGAGGCCGGCTCGAGGATCGTGCCGAGCAGCTGCGAGAGGACCGATTCGCGCGACGGGATGTCGGCGATGGCCTTGAGTTTCTCGCCGTCGAGCACGGCATTGCCAAGAAGGCCGATTTTCATCTCGGGCTTCTTGAATTCCTTTTCAAAGTTCTTGATCGCCTTGGCGGCGGCGAAGACTTCGCTTTCGCCCATGACGAAGGCCGTCTGGCCGACGAGGTCGTTGCCGATGTCGGGCAGGCCCGCTTCGGCGAGCGCCTTGCGCATGTAGCTGTTCTTGGCGACCGTGCAACGGGCACCGCTCGAGTCGAGGCGGTTGCGAAGCTCGGTGAACTGCTGGACGGTGAGGCCGGTGTAATCGATGACGATCAGGTAAGGCGATGCGTTGACGCGATCCAGCAGGCTGTCGATGATGATTTTCTTGTCGGGATTCATTTTCGTGTGGCGTTACCGGTTCAGGCCGAGGCTTTGGTGTAGGTGGAGGCTTCCAGCGGAATGCCGGGCAGCATCGAGGCGGCGAGAGTCACGGCCTGGATGTAGTTGCCCTTGGCGGAAGCGGGTTTGGCGCGTACCACGCTATCGACAAAAGCGCGGGCGTTTTCCTCGAGTTGTTGAGGTTCGAAACCAGCCTTGCCGATCGAGCCCGAGACATTGCCGTTTTTGTCGAGTTTGAAGTCGATCCGGCCGGCCTTGACTTCGCGCACTGCCTTGGCGGTGTCGTCGGTGACGGTGCCGGTCTTCGGGTTGGGCATGAGGCCGCGGGGACCAAGCACGCGGGCAATCTTGCGGACTTCGGTCATCGCATCGGGAGTGGCGATGGCGGAGTCGAAATCGGTGAAACCGTCGAGCACCTTCTTGATGAGGTCATCGTAGCCGACATGTTCCGCACCGGCTGCGATGGCGGCTTCGGCGGCGGCACCTTGGGCGAAGACGGCGACGCGGACATTCTTGCCGGTGCCGTGCGGGAGTGAGACCGAGCCGCGGACCATCTGGTCGCTCTTGCGCGGATCCACACCGAGGCGGAACGAGAGCGTGACGGTCGGCGTGAACTTCGGTGCCGGGAATTGTTTCACCGTGCTGATCGCATCGGTGAGCGAGTAGGACTTGCCGGCCTGTACGAGGGCGGCTGCCTGTTTGTATCGTTTGCTGCGTTGTTTGGCCATTGTTCTTGGGGTTGGCAGTTCGATCGGATCCCGCATTGACGAGACCCTCCTGCGGGTGCCGTCGCCCCCTTGCGGGAGACGGCGGCGGAGATTGCTTACATGCCTTCGATTTCGAGGCCCATCTGGCGCGCGGTGCCGGCAAGGATGCGGGCGGCGGCTTCAGGGTCCTTGGTGTTGAGGTCGGGCATTTTGATTTTCACCACATCCATGAGCTGGGCTTTGGTGATTTTGCCGACCTTGGTTTTGTTGGCTTCCTTCGATCCCGAGGCGAGGCCGGCGGCTTTCTTGAGCAGGTTGCCGGCGGGCGGACGCTTGGTGACGAAGGTGAAGGACTTGTCCTTGTAGACCGAGATCACGACCGGAAGGACATCGCCGGACTGGCTTTGGGTGGCGGCGTTGAACTCCTTGCAGAATGCCATGATGTTGACGCCTGCCTGACCGAGTGCGGGACCGACTGGTGGTGAGGGGTTGGCGGCGCCGGCGCTGATCTGGAGCTTGATGATTTTGGTTACTTCCTTGGCCATGGTGAGGGGGTGTTTGCTTTAGGGAGAGGGGTGAGTGGGTGGTTGGGGGCAGAGAGTCCAGAAAAATATCATTCGCGCTCGACTTGCCAGTACTCGAGCTCGACCGGGGTGCTGCGGCCGAAGATCGTGACCGACACGCGGAGCTTGCCACGCTCGGGGTCGATTTCCTCGACGATGCCGCTTTGATTCTGGAAGGGGCCGTCGGCGACCTTGACGGTGTCGCCAACTTCGAAAGTGATCGCCGGGCGGACGCTTTCGCCACGCTCTTTGATTTGCGAAAGCATGGCGTCGACCTCACGCTGGCGCATGGGCGCAGGGCGGTCCTTGGTGCCGGCAAAGCCGATCACGCCCTCAGTTTCCTTGATAAAGAACCAGGTCTTCTCGACGAGCTGGCCATCTTCGGTGCTGAGGTTCATGTTGACGATGATGTAGCCCGGGAAAAACTTCTTGCGGGTTTCGGTCTTTTTGCCGCCGCGGACCTCGGAGACCATTTCGGTCGGGACGAGGACCTCGCGGATCGAGTCGGCCATGTCTTCTGCCTGGGCGTTGCGCAGGATGCGGTCGCGCACCTTGCCCTCCTGGCCGGAGAGCACCTGGACAACATACCATTGGTCGCGGAAGGATTTGTTTTCAGACATGATGTGAGGAAATTGATGGGTCAGGCAACCGGGCTCAGCGGCCGAGGTTGGTGAAAAATCCGACGATGAGGATGTGGACGAAGTCCCAGACCTGCACGAAGGCGGCCAGTAGGATCATCGCGATGAGGACCACGATGGTAGAATCGATGAGTTCCTTGTATTTCTTAAAACCCTTGATCTTCGGGTCGGACTCCCAAGGCCAGCTGGCCTTACGCAGTTCGCCTTTCACTTCGGAAATGAATGCCGTGAGCGAGGCCCACTTGAGCACCACGACGACAAGGACGATGGCGAGCAAGGCGTACAGGATGCCGGAGGAAATCCAGCTGCCGCCAATTTTGAAGTGCTCGAGAAACTGCATGAAAGTGTGTGGAAAGTCGGGGGTCGGGGGGTGGTGGCACGGCAGGAGGGACTCGAACCCCCAACACTCGGTTTTGGAGACCGATGCTCTACCAATTGAACTACTGCCGTTTTGAGGCGAATTGGGGGCACTCCGTTTTTAGCGAAGTGCCCCGGGATTCGTTGGGGCCGGCCCGTCGCTCCGGGAGGGAGCGGCAGCCGGTATTGCTTGAGGATGATTATTTGAGGATCTCACCCACGCGGCCGGCGCCGACGGTGCGGCCACCTTCGCGGATGGCGAAACGCATGGTCGGTTCCATGGCGATCGGAGTGATGAGCTCGACTTCCAGATTCACATTATCACCTGGCATCACCATTTCAACTCCATCCGGAAGCTTGATGCTGCCGGTGACGTCGGTGGTGCGGAAGTAGAACTGCGGACGGTAGTTCGAGAAGAACGGGGTGTGGCGGCCGCCTTCTTCCTTCGAAAGAACATAGATCTCCGACTTGAAGTTCGTGTGACCCTTGACGGTGCCGGGCTTGGCGATGACTTGGCCGCGCTCGATGTCGGTCTTCTTGAGACCGCGGAGAAGCAGACCGCAGTTGTCACCCGCACGACCTTCGTCGAGCAGCTTGCGGAACATTTCGATGTCCGTGACGGTGGTCTTCTGGGTATCGCGGATACCGACGATTTCGACTTCCTCCATCTTCTTGATGATGCCGCGCTCGACACGACCGGTGCAGACGGTTCCACGACCTTCGATCGAGAACACGTCTTCGACGGGCATGAGGAAGGTCTTGTCGATCGGGCGCTCTGGCTCGGGGATGTAGGAATCCACGGCGTCCATGAGCTTCATGATGTTTTCCTTCTGGGCGGCGTCGCCGTCGAGGGCAGCCTTGGCCGAGCCCTTGACGATCGGGATTTCGTCACCCGGGAATTCGTAGGAGGAAAGCAGATCGCGCACTTCCATTTCAACGAGGTCGAGGAGCTCGGCGTCGTCGACGAGGTCAACCTTGTTCATGAAGACCACGAGGGCGGGAACGCCGACCTGGCGGGCAAGGAGGATGTGCTCGCGGGTTTGCGGCATTGGGCCGTCGGCGGCGGAGACCACGAGGATCGCACCGTCCATCTGGGCGGCGCCGGTGATCATGTTCTTCACGTAGTCGGCGTGACCAGGGCAGTCCACGTGTGCGTAGTGGCGCTTGGTGGTTTCGTACTCGACGTGTGCGGTGTTGATCGTGATGCCGCGCTCGCGTTCTTCGGGAGCAGCGTCGATGTCCGCATAGTTTTTGGCCTGGGCCATACCCTTCTCGGCGAGCGTGTTGGTGATCGCGGCGGTAAGGGTGGTTTTGCCGTGGTCAACGTGGCCGATGGTGCCGATGTTGACGTGGGGCTTGTTGCGCTGGAATGCTTCTTTAGCCATGGTGTTGTTGTTTTATTGAGATGATTTCGTGATCGCCCTGGAGCTCGCGGGGGGAATTGAACCCCCGACCTCATCCTTACCAAGGATGCGCTCTACCCCTGAGCTACGCGAGCGATGTTGATGCCGGCTTCCTTGGACCCGACAAAAACACCGCGGCCGTCTCGATTGACGAGGCAGAACGCGGCACCCCGGGCAGGTTTTGGGGAAGAGCGGGCGGACCTTAACAAAGCCGACCACTCTGTCAAAAAAAAACTCCGTGAAAAGAAAAATTGTTGAGCTTCCATCAAAAACGAGGCTCAGGGCGGGGAATCCGATCCTTCGGAAACCTGAAATGACAGCCTCCGGATGCCGATGCATGCGCCGTTTTCGCTATCGGCGTCGACGATCGCACCACATAGCCGCACCCTGCCCTTGGCAATCGGGAACCGGGTGGGCATGCCGGTTTTGAAGCGCCAGACGACCGAATCGATGGTTCGCCCGAGCACCGAATCCTCGGGCCCGCACATTCCGGCATCCGTCAGGAAGCCGGTTCCGCCGGGAAAAATCGTTTCATCGGCCGTCTGCACATGGGTGTGGGTACCGAGCACGGCGGTTACCTTGCCATCGAGGTGGCGACCCATGGCGATTTTCTCGCTGGTCGTCTCGGCGTGGAAATCGACGATGATCGGCCCGATGCCGGCCTCGCGCAGCTTCAATGCCTCGTTTTCCAGCGCGATGAAGGGGTTTTCGAGAGCCGGCTGCATGAAAGTGCGGCCCTGAGCCTGCATCACGGCGACGCGGCCCTTGGCGCACTCGAGCACCACGCTGCCATTTCCGGGCGTGCCATCCGGGTAGTTGATCGGTCGCAAGAGCCGGGGCTCGGTCGGGAAATAGGGCACAATGTCCTGCTGGTCCCAGACATGGTCGCCGGTGGTGATCACCGCCGCTCCGGCGCGCAGCAGGTCGATTGCGATTTTCGGCGTGATGCCTTTTCCGCCGGCTGCATTTTCGCCGTTGACGATGATGAAATCGAGCGATTCCGTTTGCTTGAGAATCGGAAGCTGCTCGATCACGGCCTTTCTGCCGGGTTCGCCGACAATGTCGCCAAGAAACAGAATGCGGATGGTGGCCATGTTGAAATTCAGGATGGTGGGCAGACTTCCTGCAGAGCATTGATGGTCCGCCACCAAACGACAAACCAATTTCATTCATGATCCCCATGCTTAAGCGATCGACGGCTTTGTTGATTCCACTGCTCTTGGCGGCTGGCTTGTGGCTGTGGTGGCAAAAGCGTGCACAAGAAAATGTCGCGCCGCAGCGACCGGCAAAGCCCCCCACCCTTTCGACCTTGGGACGCGTGCCCGATTGGAAATCGCTCGAGGCGCATCAGGGCACGATCACGCGTCGAAAATTCGAGCGATTGCTCACCACAATTTTTGCCAGTGGCGAAGGCTGGCGAGAGTTTATGGAAATCGGCGAAAATGAAGTCCGCATTCGCACGGCCGATGGCGAAAACGCCGAGATTTTCGTGCTGCGATTTGCGAATGAAGACCCCACCAAAACACCCGCGCGTTGGTGGCGCGTGCCGGAAGAGTTGCCGCCGGCAGCAGCAGGCAAACCACTTGATGGACTGCACATCGCCATCGACCCGGGACACATCGGTGGCGAATGGGCGCGCATCGAAGAACGCTGGTTCGACGCCGGCGATGGTCATGCCATATGCGAGGGCGATCTCACGCTGCAGGTCGCCATGCGCTTGAAGCCACAACTTGAGTCGCTCGGCGCACGCGTTTCACTGGTCCGCGAAAAAGCCGAACCCGTGACGCATTGGCGGCCCGAGGGATTGATCGAAACCGCGCGCCTCACGAATGAAAATTCCGCCGCACCCGATTCACCCATCGCCCAGCGCAAACTCGCCGAGCGCCTCTTCTACCGCACGGCGGAAATCCACGCGCGCGCGGATCTCGTCAATCAATCGATCAAGCCCGATCTCGTGCTGTGCCTGCACTTCAATGCCGAGGCATGGGGCGACCCAAATCAACCGACGCTCATCGATCGCAGCCATTTTCACATTCTGCTCAATGGCGCCTACTCGGATGAGGAACTCCGCCTTGCGGATCATCGTTTCGCGATGATCGACAAACTGCTGAGCCGAAGTCACGAGGAAGAAACTTCGATCGGCATCAAGGTTGCCGATGTGTTTGCGCGAATGAGCGGATTGCCTCCCTATGTCTATCCTGCGGATTCCACCAATGCGCTGCCTGTGAACGATCATCCTTACCTGTGGGCACGCAACCTTTTGGCCAATCGACTCTATCAATGCCCGGTGATTTTTATGGAACCCTATGTGATGAATTCCATCAGCGACCACGCACGCATCAGGCTCGGCGATTACGATGGCACGCGCGATGTGAACGGAACCCCGCGCATTTCGATCATCCGCGAATACGCCGATGCGCTTGCCGAAGGCTTGAAGCAAGCCTACGCGGCAAGGCGCGGGGTCAGCGGGCCGTGAAGCCCTAGCGCGAGTGCTGGATCGCTTCGCAAACTGCCGGGAATATCTGGCGTTTGCGGCTCACGACGCCAGGCGCATGGAACAGCGCGTCGTCGATCCGCTCGAAGGGCAGCTTGGCCAGCGTCGCCTCGCGCCCAACCGCAAGGATCATGCTGTGATGCAAGGCGACATCGGTGACGGCCATGACCGCGAGATCGTAGCCCCGGGACTCCTGCAATCGCCTCAGTACTTGCTCAAGCTCTTCGCGTCTTGCGGCAAAGCCATGCAGGTCGCGCTCCTCGACCTGCGAGATGCTCACGGTAAGACCTTGCTCGACAAACTCCTTGCGGTCGGCATTGAGAATTTCCTCCGGCGAGCCGTTGGCGATGAGAGAGCCCTGCGCGAAAAATTCTTCGGTGAACTTCGCCGGATCCACCCCCGCGACACCGCTCAACCAAGTAAGCATCTCATGATCGAGCGCGGTGGTTGTCGGCGAGGTGAGGCACAGCGTGTCGGAAACAATCCCTGCGCACAGGCACATCGCCACACCCGGCGCAGGCTGCAATCCACGGTGAAAATACTTGCGGCCGACCAGCGTGCAGGTCGATCCGACCGGCTCGTTGAGATAACGGATCGGTTCGCGCGAAACCAAATCGCCGGCCAAGCGGTGGTGGTCGATCACCTCGGTGATCTCCGCTTCCTCGACGCCATTGACCGCTTGCGCGTACTCGTTGTGATCGACCAACGCGAGGCGGATGCGCGGCGGATCGACGAGATCGGATTTCGAGAGCACGCCTGTCATTTTTCCCGAGGCGGGATCCACCACCGGAAACAGATCCTGATCGGTTGAAGCAAGGCGTTTGCGCAAGCGCGAGACCGGCTCGCCTGGCTGGATGGTTTCAAATTTTGTTTCCATCACATGGCGCACGGTGCGCGAGCAACGGATCAGCGTCGAGGCGCTCGCCGTGTCCTGATCGCAGCGCAGGATGAAGACTCCGCGCGATGCGGCGAACTGCCCGATCTCCGGCGAAACCGGATTGCCGCCGGTGACGAGCAAGGCCCTTGCGCCATGGTCGATGGCGTAACGCTGGACGATCGGCCGGTCGCCGCAGATCACCAAAAACTTCCCGACATTTCCGTCCTTTTTGGCCTGAAGCAGACGCTTCTCGACCGTGCCTTGCGACGAGGCACCGACCAGCAGGATGAGATCCTCCTCAATCGACGAAAGCAACTCCTGCGATCCAAGACTCTCGGCTTTGAGCGTCTCCGCAAGGTGCGCGAGCGAGGCGTGCACGGTACGCACGCTGAGGCCTTCGGTATCCGCCGGCAAAAGCAAGCGCAGCAAATCAAAGTAACGCAAAATCCCGCAAAGGTTTCCTTCCTCATCCTCAACCGGCACGCAGCGCACCTGCGAGCCAAGCATGCGGCGGTACGCGGTGAGGAAAGTGTCGAAGGTCGAGACCTTGATCACATCACGACGGCTGATCATACCCGCGTTGGTACGCACATCGGTGAGCAGCAGCGGCAGTTCGAGCTTCGCCTTTTCGAGCACCCATTTCGTGCGTTGCGAAATTTCCCCGCATCGCGCGGCGGTCGCGCTAGTTTCCTCGCCCGAGGCGCGAAGCAATGCGGCGTATCCGATCGCCGAGCAGATCGCGTCGGTATCGGGATTCTTGTGACCAATGACAAAAAACGGAGGCATGGAGGTCGATGCGGGTTTGGATGGTTTGAAAGGGTTTTTCTGGTCGACTGAAAGGTCACATTCTTTCAGGGCAACGGATGCCAAGCAAGCCAAGACCTGAAGCGAGGATTCTACCCGTGAGTTCGCAAAGGGCAAGTCGGCTCGAGCGGATAGGCTCGTCGGACTTGAGCACCGGGCAGGCTTCGAAGAACGAGTGGAACGCGCGCGCCAATTCGAGCAGGTAGTTGGCCAGCAGGTTCGGGCGGAAGTCCTCGAGCACCGCCGGCAGGACTTCGCCAAACCGCGCGTGCAACCTCGCGAGGTGAATCTCCTCGTTTTCGCTCAGCACGATCTCGGTGGACGCAGCATCAAAAGCGGTATCGAGCTTGCGGAAAATCGAACGCACACGCACCGACGAGTACTGCAAATACGGCGCCGTGTCGCCCTGCAAGGCAAGCATGCGGTCCCACGCAAACACATAATCGGTGAGGCGGTTCTGCGAAAGCTCGGCAAACTTCACCGCGCCAATGCCAACGATCGACGCAATCTCGGCGGCCTCCTCGCCCTTGAGATCCGGGTTCTTTTCGCCGATCAGTTTCGCCGCGCGCTCGACCGCCTCCGTGAGCACATCGGTGAGCTGCACATTGTCGCCCGCGCGGGTCTTCATGAGCTTGCGGTCCTCGCCAAGAATCGAACCGAACGCCACATGGCGGAAGTCGGCCGCAGCGCCCCAGCGTTGCGCGGCGGCAAAAATTTGGCGGAAATGCAACTGCTGCGGCACACCGACGACATACCAGATCTGATCGGCCTTCCACTCGTCGATGCGGAAACGGATCGTGGCGAGGTCGGTAGTCGCGTAAAGGAATCCGCCATCGGCCTTGCGGATGATCGCCGGGTTGTCGGTCCATCCCTCCTCGCGATGCACCATGAAGGGATCGTCCTCACGCTTGCAGCTGCCGTCGGAAAATATGCAAACCGCCCCGTTGCTCTCGCGCGCGATGCCCTTGGCAAGAAACTCGTCGACCAGTCCGGCGAGCCGATCGTTGTAATAACTCTCGCCAAGCCAGTAATCGAATTTCACATCGAGCGTGTCATAGATCCGCTGCAATCCGCGCTTGGAGACATCGATGCACTGCTGCCAGATTTCGAGATTTTCCGGGTCACCCGCCTGTAGCTTCACCAGCTCCCCCTTGCAGGTCTCGAGCATCGCGGGGTCGTCCTTGGTGGCGGCATTTACCTCGCGATAAACGCGCAACAACTCGGCGATCGGGTCGGCCTCGAGCGCGGCCTTGTTGAGCAGCGTTTTCCACCCGTGAAGGATCATTCCAAACTGCGTGCCCCAGTCGCCGATGTGGTTGTCGGCAATAACTTTGTAGCCGAGAAAACGCGCAATGCGGCAAAGCGAGTCGCCAATGATCGTCGAGCGGATGTGGCCGACATGCATCGGCTTGGCGACATTCGGCGCGGAGAAATCCACCACCACCGTGCGGCCCGCGCCGATGTCGGGGGCGCCCAATCGCTCGTCGTTGAGCAGGGCCTTGGCCCTCGCAGCGAAGGCCTCCGGCAAAATGCGGAAGTTGATGAATCCCGGCCCGGCAATGTCGGCGGTGGCCATACCCGCAAGATCGAGGTGGCCGATAATTTCCTGGGCCAACGCGCGCGGGTTCTTGCCCCTTTGTTTGGCAAGGACCATCGCGGCGTTGCTTTGATAATCGCCAAAGCGCAGGTCCGCTGCCGCCGTCACGCTCGCTGTGACCGACTCGCCAAGTGTCGTGTTCAATGCCGCGGCGAGCCGCGCCTCAAGCTGCTGGAGAATCGTCATGTGGTCTGGGGGAAACGGAAATCCGCCCTAAGATGCGGGCGGCTCCACACGGGACGACTTTGAGCCCAAAATGGCAAGGATTTCATCGCAGCCATTTGCTCCAAGGATCCGCCGGCTCATGTCCTGCCCATTGAACATCTTGGCAATGGCGGCAAGCATCTTGAGGTGGAGCTGGTAGTCCTTGCGCGGCACCACAAAGAGAACGATCACATGCACCGGCGCCTGATCCACGGCCTCAAAATCAATGCCCGCCTTCGAACGGCCCAACACCGCCACCACCTTTTCAAGCTCGTCGGAAAACGCATGGGGGATCGCCACCCCGCCGCCGATGCCGGTGCTGACCAATTGCTCGCGCGCCCTCAGCGCCTCAAGCGTCGCCTCGCGCTCGCCCGCCGCAAGCAGGCCGCATGTCACAAGTCTGTTTACAAGCTCGGTGATCGCCCCCCAGTGCTCGATCGCCTCAAGGTCGGCGACGATCTGTTCCGGGCTGAGAAGTTTCACCAATTTCATGCAAATTACGCGTGGAAACGAGCCAACGCATGAAATGTGTCACTAGCGTCACAATCGGGACCTTGCAAGTTCATTCCTCGCCCATCGCCTTCGTTACCGAAACGATTACTGAATCGGAGCCATCAACCTCGCAACGCGGCAGGCGGCACGAAACAAAAATGGCTTGGCCGAAAAATCCTCTACCCGCGCCTCCACGCTCGCCTCGAAATCCGCCTCCAGCATCCGCGCCACCGCGTCGACAAACGCCGCATCGGGCGAAAACCCGGTGATCTCGAAGTTGAGGCGGAACGAGCGGTTATCGAGATTTGCGCTGCCAACCGCCGCCAGCCGGTGATCGACGAGCATGACCTTCTGGTGAAGAAACCCGCGCCGGTATCGGAAAATCCTAACCCCATACGGGATCGATTCCTCGAAGTATGAAAATGCCGAGAGCCACACCAGCAAGTGGTCGGCGCGCTCGGGAATAAGAATGCGCACATCCACACCGCGGATCGCCGCCGCCTGCAGCGCGGTGAGCACACCCTCGTCGGGCACAAAATACGGCGATGCAATCCACAGTCTCTGCCGTGAGGTGTTGGCCGCCTCCGCCACCACCAGCTGCCACGAATCCGCAGGATCCGCAGGTCCGGTCGGGATCACCGCCGCGATCTGATCGGTCTCCTCGAGCCGCGTTTCCCAATCAAGCTCCGGCATCAAATTCGATGCCCAAAACCAGTCCTCCAAAAACACCAACTGCACCGCCTGCACCACCGGCCCGCGCATCGCCAAATGCGTGTCGCGCCAACCGCCGAAGCGCGCATCGCGCCCGAGGTACTCGTCGCCGACATTGAGCCCGCCAATCAGCGCCACCTCGCCATCCGCCACCACAATCTTGCGGTGGTTGCGGAAGTTAAGCTGCAAGCGCGACCACCAAAAGCGGTTGACCCCAAACGAATGGCACTCGACGCCGGCCGCCTTCAACTCGCGCAGGTAACGCCGCGGCAATTTGTAGGAACCAAATTCATCGAAGAGAAAAAACACCCTCACGCCCGCGCGCGCGCGCTCGATCAATGCCTGCTGAAAGCGGATCCCGAGCGTATCGCTCTTCACGATGAAAAAATTCACGCACAGGTGATTTTTCGCCGAGCGAATCGTTTCAAAAATGTTGTCGAAAGTTTCCTCGCCATCGATGAGCAACTCGAGACGGTTGCCGCGCGTGAATGGCAGGCCACCGAGAATTCTCGCGGCACGCTCAAAGGCATCATCGTCGGGGATGTCGACCTCATAGCGTCGCAGCCGCTCCATCATGCCGACCGCCAGGGCCGCAAGCCGGCTGTCCTTGGCACGCCGACCGCCGATCTCGCGGGAAAAACGCCTGCGACCAAGCAACCAGTAAAGCGGTATCGCCACGAACGGCACCATCAGCAAGGACAGCACCCACGCGATCGCGCCCTGCGAGGTGCGCACATGCATCAGCGCATGCACCATGTGCAACACGCCCACCGCATAGAACAACACCAAGATCACCCAACGCCACCAAGCATCGGCATCCGGCACATCAAACCACATGAGAACAAACTAACACGCCATCGCCAT
>JBIKIK010000099.1:0-6298 GCA_044361655.1 Luteolibacter sp.
TAAGGAAGCGCTCACCATGATGCCGATCGGCTCGAAGTGGAAGTTGTTCCTTCCTGCCAAGCTTGCCTACGGCGAGCAACGCCGCAGCGCTGACATCGGACCGAACAGCACGCTCGTTTTCGAACTCGAGCTCGTTTCGATCGAAGACGCACCGCCGCAAGAAGGCATGCCATTCCAAATGCCCCAAGGTGGCCAAGGCGGAGAGTGATTCCCGACCTGATCGAATATTTCATGGCCGCCTGCGCTCGTGCGTGGGCGGCCATTTTTTTTGAGATTCACCGCCAGGGCGCCAAGGAACGCGGAGAAAGATCGTGGATAGCGGATTGTGGCTCGAACAAGCGACATCTTCTTCCTCTTCCCTAATAACCAATCACAAATAACCAGTAACTCTTCCCTATCCTTTCTCCTTCGCTTCGAATTCCGCCTTGGCGCGTTTGCGGCACTCGGCGACGAAGTGATTGCAGGCCTCGCGGCAGAGCAGGGGGATCGCCTCGTTTTCCGGTAGATCGCCGGGGATGCCATTGAAGCGGCTGGCCTCGCTGTCGGCTAGTGGTGTCGCGTCATCGATCTTCCACAGGATTTTCTTCGCGCACTGATGGGCGGGTCCGCAGACCTTGCGAACGAGTTCTTGGGCGCCGTCATCGCTGATCGTGCGGGCGAAGCGGTACATGCCGGTCTGGCGGTTGAGTTTGTCGCGCAAGTTCTGCACTTCGAGATCACCGCGTTGCTGAGCGACGAATAACCCGACGCATGCTGGGTAAAACTGATCGAGCGCCTGACGCAGTTGCTCTTCGTCATTCAGCGTCATGACCCAACCACGCTTGAGATTCACTTGGCCTTTCGCAAAGCGGTATTCGCCATCGTGGCCGTAGGTCGATAGGTCGCGAGCGGCGGCGGAACCTTCGTAATGATCGAGCCCGCCGAGTGCCGGTTCGGTCGCCAGTTCCGCATCCTGCCAATGGCAAAGCGCGTAGGTGTAGCCATAGAGGTCGCTATGAATTTCCAACTCGCCGATGCGATGGATGCCGGAACGAATGAAGTGTCGAAGTTGACTGGCGATGGACATTTTTTGATGAAATTTTATTCGATGCAATCAATTGGCAACCAATGACTTGTGGGCTTTGTCGAAGTCAGAAACTTGATCGAGAATCACATCGGCGATGAGCCTCTCGGTGCCGATGGCGGAGCTGTAATACAGAGTCTTGCCGCGAAGATGATGAGGATTTTGGCGGAAAATTTCGCGCTGGCTTGCAGCGGCGCCGACCTCGCTTTCGATGCCAAGCAAGACGGGGATGTCTTGGTACGAGTGAAGTCCGTCGGAAATGAAAAATGGCACGACGATCACCTGATCGGTTGGCGTGAGTTTGTCCCACTCGGCGATGAAGGGTGCTTCTTCCATGTAGGCATCGATCACCGAAGCATAGCCGGCGCCCGAAGCAATGATCAGGTCGACCTGATCGCGGATCGCTTTTGTTGAGTTCTGGTTCAGGCCCGTGCCGTGGCCGGTGATGATGAGCGAGGCCTCGGCTGGTTTCACGCCCGGTGCGACTTCTTTGGCGCGACGCAGGAGGAGTTGGGTCATCGACGGATGAACACCGACGGGCGCGCAGTAATGAAGAGTCTTGCCGCGAACGACGGAGGTCGGCCCAACGAGTCCGAGTTCGCGCGGGATAACATCCTGCGTGAAATAGCCTTCGCTGATGAAGTCCGGCACGACATAGACCTCATCGGCATCGATCATGTAGAGGGCCTCGCGCAGGGAAGGTTCTTCTTTCCAAAAGCAGCAATGCACCTCGGCGAAAATCCCGCGGCTGCGGATCTCATCGGCGTGATCGAAATACGGCGTGGAAGAATCGGGATTTTCCGTCGAGCCATGGCCGACGATGAGCAGGGCGCTGTTTGGTTTGGGCGCGATCGACATGCAGCGAAATTGGCTGTGTTCGGGCGGATTGCAAGCCGTGGGATGAAATGCGCGTTGCGAAATGCGTGGCGGCGGTCGTATGAATCGGGCGTGATGTTTGCCCGCATGCGCGTTTGGGATGATGATTTGCCGCGCAGCGGACCCGAGGCGATGGCGATCGACGAGTGGTTGTTGGAATCATGTGAAGTGCCGCTGCTGCGCGTTTACCGCTGGAATGGCGAGTGGGGGAGCCTCGGGTATTTCGGTGAAATCGCGTCTGCGAGATCCGCCTTTCCCGGCCTCCACGGGGTGCGTCGCCGGACCGGTGGAGGTGTGGTTGATCATCGCGCGGATTGGACCTACACGATCATTGATCCGGTGGGTGGTCCGCTGGCGAGGGCGAGGGGTGATGAGAGTTATCGCCTGATTCATGAAGCTCTGGCAGCAGCGCTGAGTGAGTGTGGAATCGAATGCCGCTTGAGTGCGGGCGAGGGGGCCAATGATGCTTCGGCATGCTTTCAAAATCCTGTGCGGCGGGATCTGCTGGGGGCCGATGGTAAAAAAATTGCCGGGGCGGGTCAGCGCCGGACGCAATGCGGGCTTTTGCACCAAGGTTCGCTGGCGTTGGGCAAAATGCCCGATTCCGGTCTCGTCGAAAATTTCGCCAAGAGACTCGCGCATGAGCCCGAATTCGTGCGGCTGGATCCGCCCAAGGCGATGATCGATGGCAAAATCGCCGCCATGTACGGCAGCGATGCATGGACCCACCGGCGTTGAGTGTTACTCTCCGTGCTTGCCCTTCCGGGGCGAGTGGGCATGCTTCGCGGCGCAGTGAGTCTCATCCCGGTAGAGCCAAGCAGGGAAGTTTTCGCCGGTCTGGCGAAGCAGGGAAATGTCGTGCCCGTTTTCACCCAGTTGGCGGCGGATTTCGAGACCCCCCTTTCCGCGTATTTGAAGATCCGCGACGGCCGGCATTCGTTTCTCCTCGAGAGCGCCGAAAGCACGGAAAAAGGCGGCCGCTGGTCGATTCTCGGCAGCAAACCGAGACTCAGTTTTGAGGCGCGCGGCAAGGAGATCACGCTGCGCAAAGGTGACGAGGTGAAAAACTACCGCGCCGATGGCGATGTGCTCAGCGCGCTTGAGCAGGAAATGGTCGGCTACCGTCCGGCTGGTCACGAAGGCTTGCCGGTCTTCACCGGTGGCATGGTGGGCTATCTTTCCTACGACGCGGTGAGGCAGTTTGAGCCGACCCTTGGTGATCCACCGCCCGACGCGCTTGGCATTCCCGATGCGGTGTTCGTGCTGGCCGACACGCTGCTGGTTTTCGACCACCGCCTGCGCCGATTGCAGATCATTGCCAACGCGTTCATCGACGAATTCGATTCAGCCGAGGCCGCCTACGACGATGCGCGCACAAGAATCGATGTCACGGTCGCCGCGCTCAACCGTCCGCTGCATGTGCCGGCGCTCAACGGGCTTTCCGCCATCGGCGAAATAGATGCGAAGAGTAACACCACGCAGGAGGAATTCGAAGCGATGGTGCGCGCGGGCAAGGAATTCATCGCCGCCGGCGACATCTTTCAATTTGTGCCGAGTCAGCGCTTCGAAGCCGACTTCACTCAGTCGCCTGTCGACCTCTACCGCGCGCTGCGATTGGTCAATCCCTCGCCTTACATGTTCATTCTCGAGATGGGGGATTTCTCCCTCGTTGGTAGTTCGCCGGAAGTCCATGTGCGCTCGATCGCCGGCCGCATCGACATCCGCCCGATCGCCGGCACGCGTTGGAGGGGCAAGACGCCGGAAGAGGATGATGCGCTGGCTGCCGATTTGCTGGGCGATCCCAAAGAGCGCGCCGAACACCTGATGCTCGTCGATCTCGCAAGAAACGATGTCGGCCGCATCGCCAAGCATGGCGCGGTGAAGGTCGACGATTTCATGATCATCGAGCGCTACAGCCATGTGATGCACATCGTGTCGAATGTGAGCGGCGAACTTGATCCACAGCACAGCGCCTATGATGTGCTGCGCGCCACATTTCCTGCCGGCACCGTGAGTGGCGCGCCAAAGATCCGCGCGATGCAGATCATCAATTCGCTCGAAAAAAACAAACGCTGCGCCTACGCCGGTGCGGTCGGTTATTTCGGTTTCGATGGTTCACACGATTCATGCATCACGCTGCGCACCTGTCTGCTCAAAAACGGCAAGGCCTATGTGCAATCTGGCGCCGGAGTCGTCGCCGACAGTGATCCGACCTACGAATACAACGAAACGGTGAACAAGGCCAAAGGCATGCTGCGTGCCGTGGCATTGGCCCGCACCCTGCAGGAATGAATCCACCCGAAAGATCCGCACGATGCTCCTGATCATCGATAACTACGACTCGTTCACCTACAACCTCGTTCAGTACTTCGGCGAGCTTGGTGCCGACATGCGCGTGTTCCGCAACGACGCCGTATCAGTCGACGAAGTGCGCGCGATGAAACCCGAGCGCATCTGTATTTCGCCAGGTCCATGCACGCCGAACGAGGCGGGCATTTCCTGTGATCTCATCAAAGAATTTGGCGCAAGCACACCGATTCTCGGTGTATGCCTCGGGCATCAGTCGATCGGGCAAGTCTATGGCGGTGATGTCGTGCGTGCCGACCGTCTCATGCACGGCAAGACCTCACCGATCCATCACAAGGGTCAGAGTGTTTTCGCCGGCATGCCCGATCCCTTTGAAGCAACGCGCTATCATTCGCTCATCGTGAAACGCGAGACACTGCCGGATTGCTTGGAAATCACCGCATGGACCGAGGAAGGGGAAATCATGGGACTCATGCACAAGCAGCACCCGGTGCATGGCGTGCAGTTCCACCCTGAGTCGATCCTCACGCAGGACGGCAAGCGCCTCTTGGAAAATTTCCTGCGCTTGTGACGGGGAAATTTCCGGCTCAGTAGGATGCCACCGGATCTTCCTCAGCGGCCTCGAGCAAACCATGCTCGACCAGAAACCTGTCGGCCGCGCCGATGGTGAGCTCGAAGTTGTGGTGGCTCAGGTTGAAGTTGAAAAAACCGTGCTCGGCTTTTTCGTAATCGACGAGCTCGCACGAATTTCTACGCCAACGGGCTTTGCGGCAAAATGATGCCACTTTCGCGAAGGGCGTTATGCGATCGGCCTTGCCATGAAAAAAAATCATCGGTGGCAAATGACGGCGCAGCAGCCGCAGCGGCGAGTTTTTCTTCGCGCTCAACTCGTCGGGAAATTTCGAAAATGCAGCACTACCAGCACCGGCGTCGACTAGCGCACTGAAGAGGATCAAGGCCTGTGCCCGACAATCAAGGCCATCTACCGGCGCCAGATCTTGTTCCTTCGGCAGAGTGGTCATCAAAGCCAACAACGCGCCGCCAGCCGCACCGCAGACGACCACGCGCTCGGGATCGATCTCAAATGTCGCTGCGTTGTGGCGCAGCCAACGGATCAGATCACGCGCGTCCTCGATTGCTTCAAGCGCGCCAGTGCCGTGACGCGATGCGTTCCGTGTTTCCGCCACTACCGTCACAGCGCCGCGGTCGGCAAGGTGAAGGCAGTGGGGGACAAATTGTGCGGGTGAGGGGCTTTCCCAGAATCCGCCATGAAAGAAAACCACCAGCGTCCGCGGCTTACCGGAGGATTTTTTCGGGAAAAACACATGGGCCTGAATCTTGCCCTGCGGCCGTTCGCGATAGGTATAGGTCGATGCCCCCTTGAGCATTTGACGGTCCCGCTCCTCGCCGATTGGCACCACTCGATTCACATTTCCCGTCATAGCTCGAAGCATCAATAGCGGTCAGACATTAGCCGCTGCGATTTGTTTGTTGTGAAACAGGCCCAGTTGTCCAATCGTTTCGCACATGAAGTCACTCGCATGCCTGATTTCGCTCACTTTTGCCCTCACGCTGATCTCTCAAGGGCAGGAAAATTTGCAGACTCCCTTGGAGCAAACCTATCGCGCTTGGCGCGAGGCGATGCTGCGGAAGGATTCCGTCACATGGAGGCAAGTGACCGCGCCACACCGGCAGATGGAAATCAAGAACCGCATTTTGTCGGAAAAACGACCGTTTCCTTCGGCTGTTTTCGATCTTCCCGCCGCGCCGCCAAAAATTGATGGCATGAAGTTTCTCGAAGCCATCCAAAATGGCGCGACCGCAAAGGCATCGTATTTCGGCAAGATTGATTTCGGTGTAGGTGGCAAATCGGCCGACAATCTGCTGGTGCTTTCATTTGTACGAGGAAAGGGGATCTGGCTCTACGATCGCGCCGATGTGGTGAATCTGGCGTCCTTACCGGAGGTCCGCAAAGAGCTGGCTGCCGGCAATTTGAAGTACCTCAAGGAAACGCCCGAAGCGCGACCGTCGGGTGTCGTACCGCCAGTGCCG
>JBIKIK010000005.1:0-20703 GCA_044361655.1 Luteolibacter sp.
CTGGCACTGAAATCAAGTCCTTGCTGGCACCGATCATCGGCCGCTACGCCAAGGAGCGTAACGATGGTGAGCGCTTCGGTGATTTCTGCATCCGTGCCGGCTATGTAGCGGCGACCGTGCAGGGCGGAGATTTCCACAAGAACATCAAGCCCGAGGCCTTTGCCACCGCTTGATGGCGGCCGCTTCCAATTCCATGCCAAGCATCATGAGTGCCCATGCCGAACCCGGCGAACTTTCCGACGCCCTCGCGCCCTTGCGCGCGGGTGAGCGGATTCGTTTGCTGCATGAGCGGCTTGGCGATCGTCTGATGGCGACCACGAGCTTCGGCATTCAGGCGGCGGTGATGTTGCATCTGATCCATGAGCATGCACCGAAAATTCCGGTGGTGTTCATCGATACCGGATTTTTGTTTCCGGAAACCTACCGCTATGCGGAGGACTTGCTCTCGCGCTTCAAGCATCTCGACCTGCGGGTGTATCAACCCACGATCAGTGCTGCGCGCATTCAGGCCTTGTGGGGCAACCTTTGGGAGCAGGGCAAGGATGGTGCCGACCGCTATGCGATGCTCACCAAGATCGAGCCGATGAATCGTGCGTTGAGTGAAATCGGCGCCGATGTGTGGCTGAGCGGACTTCGTCGCTCGCAATCGAGCACGCGCACGGACAGGTCCTTTGTGGAGCGTCAGAAAAAAACCCTCAAGGCCTATCCGATTCTCGATTGGGCCGATGCGCAGGTGGATTTGTATTATCATCAAAATGATCTTCCGCGTCATCCGCTTGCGGAGAAGGGATATGTCACCATGGGGGATTGGCACAGCACCGTGCCGGCGGTGAATGGTGATGCTGAGTCATCGCGCTTTGGTGGCGCGAAATACGAGTGCGGCCTGCATTTGGACTCCGGATCGTCGGATTTCCAGATTTGATGCATTTGTGACAATTTTACCGATGAGGTAATTTTTTTGAAGATTTGCCGCGCCCGCGCAGTCGAAGCGGACGTATGCAAAAAAACACTACTACAAAAAACGCCCCACATCCTTCCTTCAGCCGCACGCATGGTGGTCACTTGAAGCATTTGCTTCTCGCTGTCATTGGCAGCTTGCCTGCGCACTCGGCGTTGATTGCGGGATGGGATTTTCAGACCACGACCACCGGCGGTACGGCTGCTGCGACGCAGCCCAATAGCCCGCGAGTTTACAACGCCAACTTTGGTTACGGCACGATCTACCTCGATGGCAGCAATGGTTCATCCGGATGGCTGGCTTCGAATGAGATTGGTGGTTTTGGCGGTACTGCGGTGAACGCGGGCGATGGTTTTTCCACTGCGACCACAGGTCCCTCGGCATTGGCGTTGATCGCTGGTGCGAGCAGTTCCGCCAACGGCAACATGGCGGTCTTTAGGTTTTCGATGGCGGGGTATCAAAGCTTGAGCATTTCATTGGCGGCGCAGCGAACGGCCACCGGGTTTGCCAACCAGTTTTGGGAGTATAGCGCGGATGGATTTACCTATCGCTCGATTGGTATGCTTTCGGCCGGCAGCACGCTTGGAACGATCACCAACTCGTATGCGGGATCCGGTGTCCTCGGATTTGCGGCGATGGATGGATTGAATGATGTCGATGATGCCTATGTGCGTGTGACTTTCGATGGGGCGACCGGAAGCACTGGCAACAACCGCATCGACAACATTCAGTTCAACGCGACGGAAATGCCTGTCATGGCGATGTCGGTTCCCGAGCCGGGCTGCCCGATGCTCATCGGGGTGGGTGCTGCGGTGGCGCTGAGCATCAGGAGCAGGCGGTCGACCTGATTTTTTGCTGCAAATCAGCTCCAATTCCGTGTCTTGACTCCGGGGCGCGGCCGCAGCCACAATGTCGCGAATCTAACGCATAACACTGCCATGCCTATCGCTCCCAACATGACCGCTACCGTCGGCAACACGCCGCTCATCCGCCTCAACCATGTGACCGCCGGCCTTGATGCCGAGATCTGCGTGAAGGCGGAATTCTTCAACCCGCTTTTCAGCGTCAAGGACCGCATCGGCAAGGCCATGATCGAAGCGGCCGAGCGTGATGGATTACTCAAGCCCGGTGGATTGATCATTGAGCCGACCTCAGGCAACACCGGCATTGCTTTGGCCTTTGTCGCCCGCTCGAAGGGCTACCGTTGCATTCTCACCATGCCCGAGAGCATGTCGATCGAGCGCCGCGTGCTGCTGCGTTTGCTCGGTGCTGAAATTGTCCTCACTCCGCGTGCCCGTGGCATGGGTGGTGCGATCGCCAAGGCGAAGCAACTTTTGGAGCAAACGCCGGGCGCTTTTGGTCCGGGTCAGTTTGACAATCCGGCCAACCCACAGGTGCACCGCGAAACGACCGCCGAAGAAATCTGGCGCGACACCGAAGGGAAAATCGATGCCTTCGTCGCCGGTGTCGGCACGGGCGGCACGCTCACCGGTGTTTCGGAAGTCATCAAATCACGCTGCGCGATGAAGGCCTTCGCGGTCGAGCCTGTGGCGAGTCCAGTGATTTCCGGCGGTGCTCCCGGCCCGCACATGATCCAAGGCATCGGTGCGGGATTCATTCCGAAGAACCTCAATGTCGACATCATCGATGAGGTCATCCAAGTGAGCAACGAGGATGCCTTCGCCACCGCGCAGGCGCTGGCGCAACAGGAAGGTCTGCCGGCTGGCATTTCCACCGGTGCGAATGTCTGGGCCGCGATGCAGATCGCCAAACGCCCGGAGTTCAAGGGTAAGCGCATCGTCACCGTCGGCTGCTCCTCGACCGAACGCTATCTCTCAACGCCGCTTGCGGAAAAAGTGCGCGAGGAAGTGACCAATCTTCCGGTGCACGAGATTTGATATTCAATCGGGCCGGTATCTCTGGCGTGACGGATTCTGATCCGTCTGCCAATGATGCGCGCCTTTACGAATTCGAATTGCCATTAATCCGCGTAAAGGATCCGGCCGCAGTCTTCGCAGCGGGCGAGATCCTTGCCGGTTTGCACGGCGACGACGGTGGATGCGATGAGCTTCATGTGGCAGCCGCCGCATTTGCCATCCTGCATCGGTGCCACGGCGAGGCCGGCCTTGGTTTTCATGAGGCGCTGGTAGAGCGGGAGGATTGACTCAGGAATGGCGGCGGCGAGTTGGTCGCGTTCGGTGCTGAGCTCGGCCTGATCTTGCTTGATGCGCTCGGCGCGTTGGCGGATGGATGCGATGTCTTCGTCGACCAGCACTTGGGTTTTCGCGCGTTTTGCTTCGGCCTCCTTCTGGGCAGCGCGCAATTGGTCGATTTGTTCCATCAGCTCGAGTTCTTTTGTTTCGAGCGCGTCGACTTCCTTTTCGTAGCGGATCACCTCGTTGCCGAGGGCTTGGTACTCGTCGTTTTTGCGGGTTTCGAACTGCTGGACCTTGAGGCGTTGGATGGTGGTTTTGCGTGCGCCGACATCGAGCTCGATGCGTTTGAGTTGGAGTTCGCATTCGACGAGCGCGTCATGGGCCTCTTGCACCGCTTTGTTGTCGGCTGAGAGTTTGCCCTGTGCGCGGGCCTCGTCCTGCGGGAGTTTTTCCAGATCCTTGGCGAGGGAAAGCAGGCGGCGGTCACGGTCCTGGAGGACCAACAGGGCGCGGATGTCTTCGAGCATGGAAGAGGCTTAATGCGGGAGCGCGGCCCGGACAAGTTCTTTGCGCATTTGGCGCATCAGACTTGTGTCGGATTTTTTTCGCGGCTGCTGATCAGGTAGAGTGCTACCGCTAGCCAGATCAGGCCGAAGGATAGCAGGCGTTGAGGGTTCATTGGCTCACTGTACCAGCGCCAGCCGATGATCCATTGGAGGGTGGGTCCGAGAAATTGGATCATGCCGAGGGTGGTGAGGCGGATGTTGCGTGCGGCGTAGGTGAAGCAAAGCATGGGAAGGGTGGTGGCAATGCCGCTGGCGATGATGAGCCATGCTGCGGACCATGCGGGCGGTGGGCTGATGCCAGATTCGACCGGGTACAGTGCGATCCACGCGAGGGCGATTGGCGCGAGTAGCGAGGTTTCGAGTGTGAGTCCTTCGCGGGCATCGATTGATGATTTCTTTCTCACTACGGCGTAGAGCGAAAGGGTGGATGCAAGCACAAGTGGGATCCATGGAAAGTGGCCCGTGGCGGGGATCTGGATGAGCACGCCGGTGAATGCGATGGCAATGGCGATGAGTTGGCGAGGGTTGTGTTTTTCGGCAAACCAGAGCGTGCCGAAGAGCATGTTGAAGAACGGGTTGAGGTAGTAGCCGAGTGCGGCTTCGAGAATGCGGTGGTTGAGGACGGCCCAGACATAGAGCAGCCAGTTTGATGCGAGCAGCGCGCCTGAGAGTGCGGCCCATGCCAGTGTGGTCCGCGAGCGGAACAGGGCCTTGAGTGGGGTCGCGTTTCTTGCGACGAGCGCGATCGCCAGCAGCAGGATGAGTGACCAGAAGGTGCGATGGGCGACGATCGAATTGGGATCGAGAAAGGACAGTGATTTCCAATAAAGCGGCAGGAAGCCCCAGATGGAAAAGGCCGCGATGGCGGCGGCGATTCCCTTTTGCGGCTGGCTCATGTTGGGTAGCATGGGTGGATTTGCCGGCGGATGAAGGCGAAAGTGCGGCGGTAGAATTTTGGATTTTGAATCCGCGGAAATTTGAACATCATTGCGACATGCCCGCCGAGCGTTTGTCCATTCCCCGCTATGCCATGGCCTTGGCGCATGTGGCGAGCCTGCGCTCGGAGGATCCGTATCGCAAGGTTGGCGCTGCGGCGCTTGATCACGACAATCGCGTGATCGGTACCGCTTACAACGGACTCGCGCCCGGGTTCAATCCGCCGGGTGGATTTTGGGACGACCGCGAGGCGCGTCAGAAATTCATGCTTCATGCCGAAGTGAACCTCTGCAGTTTGTTTCGTCGTGGTGAGGCGAAACTTGTGGCTACTACCACCATGCCATGCACTGCGTGCATGCAAACGCTTTGCGCCTATGGCATTCGCGAGATTTATTATCGCGATGTTTATCACGCGTCCGACGCGCCGGAGATCGCGAAATTGTACGGGGTGAAGTTGGAGAGGATTGCGGATTTTCCCGAGCTTGATCCGTTGGGGAGAGTTTGAGGGTTCAAGTTTTCAGTTTTCAGCGTGATTAGGGCGGTATTGTTGTCCGTCACGAATTTCTGGATTCAATATTTCCCAGTGCCTCGAGGTTGATGAAATTTTGTTGGTGGATGAGGTGGTCGATGAGTGGGAGGCCGGTGAGTTCTTCGATGAGGCCTTTGTTGGTGATCATGGCGGTGTCGAGTTCGTCATCGAGTTGGTTGAGGATGATGCCGGCGCATTGTAGGCCTTTGGCGCGGATGGCATCGACGCTGAGGAGGGTGTGGTTGAGGGCGCCGAGGCGGTTGGCGACGACGAGGATGACCGGAAGATTGAGGGCTTTTGCGAGATCGGAAACGCGGAAGTTGGGGGCGATGGGGACCTCCCAGCCGCCTGCGCCTTCGACGAGGACCTGCGTGTGTTTGGCGGCGAGTTGATGGTAGCCGTCGATCAGGATCTGTGGGTCGACCGGGTGGTTTTCGAGCATGCCGGCGACAAGCGGTGCAACGGGCGTGTTGAGGTGGAGGGGGTTGATTTCCTCGATGGGGAGCCCGCCCGAGGCGGCGGCAATGCGTGTGGCATCGTCGCGATCGCCGCAACTGACGGGCTTGTAGCCGACCGCATCGATGCCTTGGCGGCGCAGTTCTTCGAGCATCAGGCAGGTCGTGTAGGTTTTGCCTGCGTTGGTGTCGGTACCCGTGATGAAGTAGTTCATGCCCGAGAGGTGAGGGGCGAAGGCTCTCGGGTCAAGTCGCGTGAGTATCGAATTTTGTTTGGTTGCTTGGCCGGTCGGGTTCATGGTGGCAGCGATGAATGCGGATTTCATGGTCATCGGCGCAGGGATTGCCGGCCTTTCTTTTGCGTTGAGAGCGGCGCATCACGGGTCGGTGGTGGTGCTGGCCAAGGGCGATGTTTTCGAATCCAACACCGCGTGGGCGCAGGGTGGGATTGCCTCGGTTTTGTCCGAGCAAGAGCGGGATGCGGGGGATTCGGTGGAAATGCATGTGGCCGACACCTTGGAGGCCGGTGCGGGGCTGTGCCGTGAGAGCATGGTGCGGACGATTATTGGCGAGGGTGAGGAGGCGATCCGGGATTTGGTGAATTACGGGGTGTCCTTTGATCGTGAGGATCACCATTACCTCCTGGGTCGCGAGGGTGGTCACTCGCATCGGCGGATTTTGCATGCCAAGGACACGACCGGTCGTGAAATCGCGCGGGCCTTGATTGAGGCTGCGCGCAAGACGCCGAACCTGACGATTTTGGAAAATCATTTTGTCATCGACCTCATCACCACATCGAAGCTTGGTGCGGTAGCTGAGGATCGGGTGCTCGGTGCTTATGTGCTTGAGCGCAAGACTGCAGAAGTAAAGGTCATGCGCTCCGATCGCGTCGTCTTGGCGGCGGGTGGCTGCGGCAAGGTTTACCTTTACACCACCAATCCTGATTCCGCGACTGGCGATGGGGTGGCACTTGGTTGGCGCGCGGGGGCGTCGATTGCGAACATGGAGTTCATCCAGTTTCATCCGACCTGTTTTTACAATCCCGGTGCGCGAGGTCCCGAGGCACGATCGTTTTTGGTGAGTGAGGCGGTGCGTGGTGAGGGCGGGATATTGATCAATGCGAAAGGTGAGGATTTCACCAAAAAGGTTGATCCGCGAGGTTCCTTGGCGCCGCGTGACATTGTGGCGCGTGCGATCGACCGAGAGCTCAAGCGCACTGGGGAGGCGTGTGTGTATCTTGATGTGACGCACAAGCCGAAGGGATTCATGAAGGAGCGTTTTCCGTACATATATGAAACGCTGATGAAGTTTGGTTTGGATTGCGAGTCGCAGCCGATTCCGGTCGTGCCGGCGGCGCATTATCAATGCGGCGGCGTGTTGACCGACAACGAGGGCAAGACCGCGATTCGTGGATTGTTTGCGATCGGCGAGGTGGCTTGCAACGGCTTGCACGGAGCGAACCGCTTGGCATCAAATTCATTGCTTGAGGGCAATGTCATGGCTCGGCGGGCTTTGGATGAAATGATGCGACTTTACCCGCCGGGCAAGGAGGCGCCGAATCCGCCGCCGATCCCTGAGTGGGAGCATGGCGACACGGCCGAGCCCGATGAGTTGGTGGTCATTTATCACAACTGGGATGAAATCCGCCTTTTGATGTGGGACTATGTTTCCATCGTGCGCACCGACAACCGTTTGCGGCGAGCGGCGGCGCGTTTGCGAAACCTCAAGCGCGAGGTGCGCGAGTTTTATTGGGGTCACCGAGTGAATTCCGATATCCTCGAACTGCGAAATTTGGTGGCGGTTGCGGGTTTGATCGTTGAATGCGCTCTGCGCCGCAAGGAGTCGCGCGGGCTTCATTACACGCTTGATTATCCCGAGGCTGATGAGCGTCAGCGTGTGGATACTGTGGTGCGGCGGTTTTAGGCCTAGCTGACATGAAAAACCCGCGCCGGACGCATCCGACGCGGGTTACACCATCAACGCGAAAACCCGTCGCGTTGTTTACCCATGAAAAAACGGTTGGAGTGGCATGCGGCTCATTTGTTGTCGGGAATGTTGCCAAAGCGGAGGCTGAAGCCGTTGCTGCGAAAGCATGAGTCGATATTGAGAGCTTCGATGCGTTTACGCACCTCTTCGGGTGCGGCGGCTTTGTCCTGAGCAGTGTCCCAGGGGCCGCTCCATGCGACTTTTTGGTCAGCATCGCGCACCGTGACTTCCTTGCTGCCATTGTTGGTTTGGATTTCGACGCAGCCTTTTTCATCGCTGAGGCGGAAGGTCGTGCCTTGTTGGAGTTGGATGCCGCGTTCGCGTGTGATCTTTGGTGCCTCGAGGTTGCGCATGGCATTTTCCATGTGCTGGCGCAGTTGTTTCATGGCATCGTTCACTTCCGGGAACATGCCTTGGAGTTGTTGCTCGAAGTTCATTTCGCGCTCGCCAAAGTTTTCGCCGAGCATTTGGCGGGCTCGCTCGCGGAGTTCGTTGGGGATCGCGTTGAGATCGGGTTTCGCTTCGCGCGGTTCGGGGGCGGCCTCGGTGAAATTGTTCGGGCGTTGACCTAGCGTCACATCGAGGTCTTGGGACTTTCCTTTGCGGATGATCGCGACGCGGATTTTCTCGCCTGGCTGATGGGTGGCCACCTTGCGGGTGAGTTCGTCGGGTGACTGGATTGCTTGGCCGCCGATGTGGGTGATGATGTCGTTGGCGGCGATGCCGGCTTGGGCGGCCGGGCCATCGGGCATGAGGCCTTTGACGACGATGGCTTTATCGATGCCGAAGTGGGAGGCAAAGGTTTCCGGCACGGGTTCGGAAACGACGCCCAGAAACGCGCTGCCGGCTTTGGTGCTCTGGATGCTCTGAGCATTCCCGTTCTGGGGCGCTTGAGCCCCGCGAGGAGATGAGGTGTCCGCTTGGCGTGCGGGTGGCATGACCGACTCGTTTTCACGGGCGAGGCTGCGTGCGGGCGGCGGTGCATCATCAGCCGGGGCCTCAACGGCCGGTGCGCGGGTGGCCATGAGGCTGACGGTGATTGCGGTGAGGATTTGGCCGTAGTTCATATCGGTGATTTTGATACGATGAGCGTAGTAGTTTGTCGGATTTGTTCAAATTGTGCGGTCAGTCCGTTTTGGCGGGGACGAGCACATATTCCACGCGTGGTTGTTCGACCTCATAGGTGCGGCCCTTGTCGTCGCGGAGGGTGGCGCAGTCCTGGTAGGTGAATTTCAGCACGCGGTGTGGGCGTTGGTTGGATTGCCAGACCACGCCTTCGTCGCTGGCGGCGGTGAGGCCGCGTTTGAATGAGGCAGGGGTGAGGATGGCGTTGCTGGGTTGGATGGCTTGGCTTGAGGAGGATTTTCTTGCGTTGGCGGAGGGGCTGTTGCCCTTCATGGGGATGAGCAAGGCAGTTGCGGCACCTAGCAGAGCAATGGCGGCGGCTGCAGCCAGTTGCCCGCGTTTGGATGCGGGCGGGCGGGATTTTGATTTTGGGAAACCGACGATGTTTTTCTCTTTTGGAAATGGGATCGCGGTGCAGAGCGCTTCGAGTGAAGTCATCAGCGCGGGGTCAAGACTGGCGGGTGCGTTAGCGCGAAGTTTTTCCTCCAGTTCGAGTTCATCGTCGAGTGGTTCCGACCAATCGCCGAGTGCGCAGGCTTCGAGCCGGTCGATGAGTTGATCATGCGAACCTGCGGGGCGGAGCTTGAGGAGTTCGGCTTCGAGGTGTGATGTGTCGTCGTGCATGGCGGTAGCGTGCAGTGATGTTTCAGATTGAGAGGTCTCCGCGGCGGCGGGCGCTGCCGAGTGATTTTTTCAAGGCCTCGAGTCCGTAGCGGTAGCGTGAGGCGGCGGTGTTTTGTGAGATGTCGAGGATTTCGGCGATTTCGGCGAAGGTGCGTTCGCCCCAAATTTTCATCACGATCACTTCGGCGAATTTTTGCGGGAGTTCCTTGAGTTTGGATTCGAGTTGGCTGCGGGTTTCATCGTCGGATGACTCGGATTCGAACCATGGGTGTGAGCCGTTGGCGTCGAATTCCGGGCGGTCGCCGGCGACCGTGTCTTCGCGGCGTTTCCTGCGGTCATCGCGGCGGCCGAGGTCGATGGCTAGGCGGCGGATGGTCGCGTAGAGATAGGACTGCCAAGCGTCGGATCCGCCGATGAATTGATCGTTGCGAAGTTTGTCCACGAGCTTCACCAGCGCGTCCTGCAGGACATCCTCCGCATCCTCGCGGGAGCGGGTCTGCTGTCGGGCGAAAAGCAGGAGCTTGGGGGCGTGCAGTGCCAACCAGTCGCGCCATTCGGTGGGCGCGGGTTTGTTTTCGGGCATGAGGCTGAGTGTGGTCATGGGCTCTTGCAGAATGATAGCGAGGCTTGCGGCCGGATTTGTTTTTCCATTCGCAAAATCCCGGCTCGCATCGGGTCAGAGCAGGTTCAAGGGGTATTGGGTCGGGCTGGCCGGAGGCGGTGCAGCGGGATGGCGAGGATGAAAAAAAGCGAAAAGGCGAGGGGTTGGAAGGATGCGAGGTACCATGGCCATGGGCCGAGGTGGTCGATCATGCTGGCCTTGTCGGGTGGGCGCGAGGTGAAGCCGAAATTGGTGCCGAGCCATTGGTTGATGGCGATCGAGAAAAGCATGTAGGCGAGGGCGCCGAGGTAGGCATCGAAGGGTGATTTCCAGAGGGGAGATTTCGGGCGCCAGCCTTCGACGAGCGGGATGTGGATCGCGGCTGCGACGATGGCGAAGTGTTGGATGAAAAAGGTGATGAAGGGAGGCGTGAGGAAATCGGCCGAGATCGCGGGGGTGATCAGGGCTTGGAGCGTGGCGGCAAGTCCCCAGAAGTAGGTGAGCGTGCGCAGCAGTGGATTTCCTGTGAGCAGGGCGAATCCGGCGATGAAGGCGGCGATGTCGCAGAGGTGGAGTGGCAGGAGGTTTTCGAGGCTGATCGCTTGGTCGTGGGTTTTCCACGCGATGAGGTTGAGCGGATATGCGGCGAGGTTGGTGAAGGCGAGCAGGCGGGTGACGAGGTGTTGCCTGCGGTGATTTGACTTCGCCGTGATAAGCAGGGCCGCGGTGATGCAGGTGCCCAGGGTGACGGCGGCGAGGTGTTCGCGGCTGAAGGGGTGAAAGGGCATGGCGTGGGGGCGGTGGCTTAGGTCGCGTCGGGTTTGATTTCCGCCATCGCGGGTGTTTGGCCGGAGAAAATTTGTGAGGCGATCGATTGGATTTCGTCGTGCGTCACGGCTAGCACTTGGTCGCGCCATTCGAGCGGGTGGGGGATGTGGCCGAACTCAAGCAGGCATTCGCCGGCCCATGTCGCGTGGGAGGCGGTGGATTCGAGGGCCTGCTTGTTTTGCGAGATGGCGAGGCGTTTGGCGCGTTCCAATTCGCCGTCGGCGGGGCCGCGGGTGGCGAGGTCGTCGATCTCCGCGTGGATGCATTCGAGTGCCGCGTTGCGGCCTTCGGGGGCGAGTCCGGCATGGATTTCGAAGGCGCCGGTCTCGTGGAGAAAAGTCACATCGCTGGCGATCTGGTAGCAGAGTCCGCGTTTTTCGCGGAGTTCGAGAAAGAGTCGCGAGCTCGCGGATTCGCCCAGCATGAGGCTGAGCAAGCGCAGCGCGTGGCGTTGCGGGGAGTGGCGGCCGGGGGTGTGCCATGCAAGAGCGAGCTGGAGCTGGTCGGTATCGCGGGATTCATCTACGATGTTCATCGTAGATGGGCGCGGCTCAAATGGCGTTGGACGGCTGCCATCGTGGAAGTTTTTTGGCAGCAGCGGGCGGATGATTGTGTGGACATCGTCGAGGCTGAAAGGTCCGGCTGCGGAGATCACCATGTCATTGCGGAGGTGGTGGCGTGCGGTGAAATCGAGCAGGTGCTGGCGGGTGATGCGTGAGATGCTTTTGGCGCTGCCGGAGATCGGATTGCCGAGCGGGTGGTCGCCCCAGAGCGCTTTGGAAATCAGGTCGCCGATGTGATCGGAGGGTGATTCCCGGTAGAGGGTGATTTCCTCGTGGATCACTTCGCGTTCGAGTTCGATTTCCGCATCGGGAAAGTTTGGGTTCCAGACCATGTCGCTGATCACGCCTGCGAGTGTCGCGAGTTGATCGGCATCGGCGCGGCCTTCGTAGGTCGTTTGGTCCTCGCTGGTGCAGGCGTTGATTTGGCCGCCGACATTTTCGATTTCGAAGGTCAGGTCACGAGCGCTGCGGCTGTGTGTGCCCTTGAAGACCATGTGTTCGACGAAGTGGGCGAGACCTGCGGGTAGGTTGGATTCATCGCGGCTGCCAGCGGGCACATGGATGGCAAACGAGGCGCACTCCGCGTGCGGCATGGTGGAGACGGCGAGGCGTGGCCCGTTTTCGAGTTGGCACCAGTCGTAGCTTGCCTTGTTCATGAGATCGTTTGGATTTTCACCAGAGCTTCGGCGAGGGCGAGGTCGGCGGGTGTGGTGATTTTGAGATTCGGGTTCTGGGACTCCACAAACTTCACTTTTGTGCCGAGTTGTTCGACGGCGCTGACTTCATCGGTGGCGGTGATGCCATCGCGTGCGATCGCCTTGCTTGCGTCGCGCAGGAGATCGGTTCGGAAAACCTGGGGGGTTTCCATGCACCAGAGGTTGTGGCGGTCGACTGGCTCGGTGTTGAAGTCATTGTCATCCGAGCGTTTCATCGTTTCGGTCGCACGGCGTGCGAGCGCGGCCGCACCGAATGCATGGGCGGCTTCGACACAGCGATCGATGTCGTTCGGAGAAACAAGCGGTCGCGCGCCATCGTGTACGGCGACCAGTTGCGTATCGGCGGGCAAAGCGGCGAGTCCGGCGGTGACCGAATTCTGGCGTTCCTTGCCACCATCGACGCGTGTCACCGGTTTGTTGAAATTTTTATGATCGATTTGGTTCCAACGATCCAGCGGGCAGACCACCACGATCGAGTGGATGTGTTTCGCATTGATAAACGCGTTGATGCTGCGAAGAAGGACAGTGACTCCATCGAGCGTCCATGTGAGTTTGTCATGGCCGAGTCGGCGGCTGTTTCCGGCGGCGACGATGATTGCGCCGCATGGGATGGTGTGGGGTGTGGTGCTCATGCCGTGTCCGGGGTTTCAGACGAGTTGCGAATATTCGAGTAGGCCGTGTTTGCCGCCTTCGCGGCCGAAGCCAGATTCTTTGTATCCGCCGAAGGGGCTTGCCGGATCGAACTTGTGATAGGTGTTGGCCCAGACCACGCCGGCCTTGAGGCGTGAGGCCATCATCAGGATGCGCGAACCCTTGTCGGTCCATACACCGGCGGAGAGTCCAAAGCAGGTGTTGTTGGCTTTTTCGATCGCTTCCTCCGGTGTGCGGAAAGTGAGGACGGAAAGGACGGGTCCGAAAATTTCCTCGCTCGCGATGCGTTGGCTCATCGAGACGCCCGAGAAGAGCGTGGGTGGAAAATAGAAACCTTTTTTCGGAAGCTGGCAGGCGTGTTGGTGCATCTCTGTGCCATCGTCGATGCCCGACTGCACGAGCTCTTGGATTTTTTTCAATTGAGCGAGTGAATTGATGGCACCGACATCGGTGTTTTTGTCGAGCGGATCACCAACGCGGAGGCTCGCCATGCGGCGTCTCAAGCGTGCGGTGAATGCCGCAGCGATGCCTTCTTGCACGAGCAGGCGGGATCCGGCGCAGCAGACATGGCCTTGATTGAAAAAGATGCCATTGATCACTCCTTCGATCGCTTGATCGATCGGTGCGTCTTCGAAGACGATGTTGGCGGCCTTGCCACCGAGTTCGAGTGAGAGTTTTTTGCTGGTGCCGGCGAGCGAGTGTTGGATCATTTTTCCGACATCGGTCGATCCGGTGAAAGCAATCTTTGCGGCGAGCGGATGATTGACCACCAGCGCGCCAGTTTCGGCTCCGCCGGTGACGATGTTGACCACACCGGGGGGAAGTCCGGCATCTTGCAGGATCGATGCAAACTTCAGCGCGGTGATCGATGTCGTTTCGGCTGGTTTGATCACCACTGTGTTGCCGGTGGCGAGGGTTGGCGCGATTTTCCATGCCAGCATCAGGAGAGGGAAATTCCATGGGATCACTTGGCCGATGACGCCGAGTGGCGCGAGCCTGCGACCGGGGGCGACATGATCGAGTTTGTCGGCCCAGCCAGCGTGATAGAAAAAGTGCGCGGCCGCCATCGGTAGGTCGAAGTCGCGTGACTCGCGTATCGGTTTGCCGCCGTCGAGGGTTTCGGCGACGGCGAATTCGCGGGCTCGGTCTTGGAGGAGTCGGGCGATGCGGAAGAGGAATTTTGAGCGGTCGCGGCCTGGGATTTTGCTCCACGACTTAAAGGCTTTTGCAGCGGCTTGATAGGCTGCATCGACATCGGCAGCGTTGGCTTCGGAAATTTCGGCGAGCTTCGCACCATTGCGGGGTGAGATTGAATCAAAGCGTCGGCGTGACTTTGCGGCGACGAGGCTTCCATTGATGAACAGCCCATAATGCGGCTCGATGTGGGCGGGCGCGGATTCGGGAGCTGGGTCGAATTCCCAGAGGTCGCCAAAGAGGAGTTCGCGGGCGGAGCTGGGGCGGGCTGGAGATTTGCGAGCCATTGAAGTGCTTTGTGGCTTCCATGAAACAGATTCGCGATTCAAGAGGCAAGAGGCAGGTTTAGAAAAGGCTTGGCCGGGCTGGGGGTCTTGGCTTGAGTTTGTTTCACACCAACACCATCACATCATGTTTAAGGAATTCAGGGAATTTGCACTCAAGGGCAACCTCATCGACTTGGCCGTTGCCTTTGTCATGGGCGCGGCATTCACCAAGCTCTCCACCTCGTTCATCGAGGATCTGATTATGCCCTTGGTTGGGCGCATCTCGGGTGGGGTCGACTTCAGCAACAAGTTTGTGGCCCTCTCTTCGGGCGTCACCGCGACGAGCCTTGCCGAAGCCAAGAAACAGGCGGCGGTGCTAGCGTATGGAAATTTTGTCACCATCTCCATCAACTTTGTGATCGTCGCCTTCGTCATGTTTTTGGTCGTCAAGGCCATCAACAAGGCCAAGGCCTTGACCGAAAAGCAGGCGGAAGCGGCGGCCGAAGCGGCTCCGGTCGAGGTGAGCGCCCAGGAAAAGCTGCTCACTGAGATTCGCGATTTGCTGAGACAGCGGCAGTGAGCTGAGGGGGTGGGCTCGCTGCGGAAATCGCCATTTTATGGGGTTTTCCGCGGATTACGGGTTTTTCCACTCGTCATTTCCCGGCCTCGAAGTTAGTCTCTGTGCACGGATAAAAAATTCCATTCTGGAAAAAGTTGGCACGCTCCGTGCTTATTCACATTCACCAATCCACCCAATTATGAAAAAAATCGAAGCGATCATCAAACCGTTCAAGCTCGAAGAAGTTAAGGAAGCACTCGCTGAGGTGGGTGTGCAAGGCATGACCGTGACCGAAGTCAAGGGCTTCGGTCGCCAGAAAGGCCACACGGAAATTTACCGCGGATCCGAGTACACCGTCGACTTCTTGCCAAAGGTGAAAATCGAAATCGTGGTCGACGACTCGCTGGCAGAAAATGTTGCTTCGGTGATCGTCAAAAGCGCGAACACCGGCAAGATCGGCGACGGCAAAGTCTTTGTTTCAGCGGTTGAGCAAGCCATCCGCATCCGCACCGGTGAGACCGGTTCCTCAGCGGTAGCGGTCAACTGATTTACTGGTTATTCATTGTGTTTTGTGGACCAGTGGCCCGGCAACGGGTCACTGGTTTTTTCTTTGGGAGAGAGCAGATCAACGCTGCGAGCCCTGCCAGTCGATGAAGGCTTGGCCGATATGGTTCGCCGTGTCGCTGGGGCTGAGGGATTGCTCGGATTGTGAGAGCGAGTGGATGGCAATTTCCGAGGCTCGGCCGCAGAGCCATGCGCCGAGGGCGGCGGATTCGATGGGCGTGTGGCCGGCGGCGAGTTGGGCGCCGATGATGCCGGAGAGCAGATCGCCTTGACCACCGGTCGCCATGCCGGGGGTGCCGGTGGAGTTGGCAAGGATCGGGTGGCCGTGCTGGGCGATGAGGCTGCGTGAGCCTTTGAGAAGCAGGGTGGCTTTGGAGTTTTCGATGAAGCTTGAGACCGCCGCTTCGCGTGAAATTTTTGCGAGCTCGGGGAAGAGTCGGGCAAATTCTCCGGGGTGGGGTGTGAGCAGGTGGCGCTCGTCGAGGATGTGGGTTTGTGAGTTGGCGGCGATGAGGTTGAGCGCGTCGGCATCGACGACGGTGGGCACGCGGGTATCGGCGATGAGGCGGATGATTTCAGACTCGGTGGGTTGATCCGGCTGGCCGATGCCGCAACCGATCACGAGCGAATCGAAGCGGTTATTGAGCAACTCGAGTGGTGACGAGTAGGGGTGGATGATGATTTCTGGCGGGCAGCGTGGGGCGATGAGCGGTGCGGCATCTTTGGGTGTGTGAAGTGTGATGAGTCCAGCGCCGCCACGCAGTGCGCCGATGGCAGCAAGAACGGCGGCACCGGGGTAGTTCGTCGAACCGGCGAGGATTGCGACTCTGCCGGCCATGCCTTTGTGGAAATCGAAGGGTCGGGGTGATTTCCCGAAGTGCAGAGTCTGCGGGCAAATGAGTTCGAAATCTGTCGGGTGAGGGTGCTTGAGGCAATCGACGGAAACAAGCGACAGGGCGCCGGTGTGGCTCGCCGCGTGAGACATCATCAGGCCGCGCTTTGCGAGTCCGATCATCAGTGTGAGGTCGGCGGTGACCGTGCCGGGCGTGGCTGTGCCGCTATTGGTATCGATGCCCGAGGGGATGTCGACAGCGGCGATGCGGGCACCGATGTTTTCGCGCAGCCAATGCATTTCTTTGGCCATGGCGAGCAGCGGTTCGCGCATCGGGCCTTGGGCGCCGATGCCGAGCAGGCCGTCTAACAGAATCAAGGGTCCCTCGTAATTTTGACAATCGGGTGTGGCGGATAAATTTTCGGCGTTGCCGAGTTCTTTCCATTTTTTCTGCGTGAGCGGAGCGCAGGCATCGATCGGGTAGGCTGCGCGGGTTGAGATTTTCCATCCGTATGTGTCGCGCAGAATCCTGAGTGCGACCAAGGCATCGCCTGCGTTGTGGCCTTTGCCGAGGTAGGCGATGACACTGCCTGGCGTGGGGAAAAATTTTGCCAGGGCGTGACCGAGTTGTTTGCCGGCGTGATTTAGAATTTCCTCTTCGGTCAAGCCTGATGCCATCGCGCGGTTTTCGGCATCGCGCATTTCGTTTACGGTGACTGCCGCCATGAGCATGATGCTACCGCATGCAGTACGGGCTTGCAGTTTCAAAAGCGTAAAAACCCCGTAGGTGGGGTAGGGCGATCAGCTCTCGCGATCGTAGCGCTGGATGCCATCGGCGATCGCGCGGGCGAGTGCTTCGCGGAAACGACCTGACTTCATGCGCTTGCGTTCCGCCTCGTTGCTGACGAAGCCGCCCTCGACGAGGATCGATGGCATTTTCGTGTTGCGTATCACATAGAAGCGCGAGAATTTTTCGTTACGATCGACAGATCGCGTGTAGCGAATCATTCGATTTTGCACATGATTGGCGATCTTTTGTCCTTCGCTGTTGAAGTAAAAGGTTTCGAGGCCGCTGACATCTTGCTTCCAAGTGTAGTTGAAGTGCACGCTTACAAAGATCGCGTTGCGGTAGCGGTTGGCGATTTGGCAGCGCTGGGCCAGGGTGAGGAAATAATCGCCGCGGCGGGTCATGACCGTGCGGTAGCCCATGCGCTTGAGGTGTTTTTCGAGGCGAACGGCCGTGTCGAGTGCCAGATGCTTTTCGTAGACGCGGCCCCATTGGCCGCCGACATCATGCCCGCCGTGACCGGCATCGATGACAACCGTGCGGAAATCCGCGGCGTTGAGTCCGCTGATGACGCAAGCCAGCAAGGCGAGGAAAATGAGGCGCTGCAAAGTCTTCATGAGAATGCTATGGGGATTTGATAATTAGGAAAAATTAACAAAATCGCATGCTTGTAAAGTTCATAGTGGCTTGGGACGGCCAAAATGCCAGTATTTTCGGGTTTTTTTGAAAGTTTCCGGCCGATTTCAGTAAGTTCCGGCCGGTCGATCCGAGGCTTTGCGGGTTTTTTTGCGGGCCTCTGCGGCGGCTTTGAGGTCGTAGGGGATCGAGTTCCCGACGCGGACGCTGCCGTCGCCCATGGTGATGAGTTGCGGGTCGCCGACTGCGCCGCGTTGGTGGATTTGGCGGCTTGCGACGCGACCATCGGTGTCGATTTCGTAGTGCGCCCACATCGTGGGGGTGGTGAGAAACATCACATGCAGGCGCTGGTTGCGGTCGATGGTGGCGCTGGGTTTGCGCAGCATGAGTGTGTCGCCGAGCAGGAAGGTGCGGACCGATTCGCCGGTGCGGCCGTCGCGCACTTGGGCGTAGAGTTGGGACTTGGTATCACCGCTGAAGTTGAGGATGCGAAACTCGCGGGTTTGGCCCGCTCTTCCGGGGATGCCGACTTTTTGCGTCCAGTAAGGGCGTCCGGGCGATTGGCTGAAGAAGACGCGATTGGTCGAAGTGCCTTCGGTGGTGCTGCCGGGCGGGTGGATCACGGCGACGGCGGAAAAGTTTCCTGGTTCAGTGAGTTGGAAATGTTGGGTGAGGTCGACCTCGCGGGCGAGCGTTTGGCCGGCACCAATTTTCATTGGGCCGAAAATTTTGCGACCTCTCGGGTTCACGGTGGTGCCGTTGCTGTTCTTGATGGAGAAGTCGAGCCACTGGAAGCGCCCATCGCTTTGAAAGACCAGCTCGCGTCCAGCGTGGTTGGTGACGGTGACCACGGCCATGACCTGTTCGCCGGCTAGGTATTGTTTTTTGGTGATCTTCAGTGATGCAGCGAGCTGCGCCTCGGCGTGGCCGATGCAGAGGAGCGTGATGGCGGCGATGATTTTCGGGATCTGATCAACCATGTTGCAGCCATGATTAGTCGAGGCGGGCGGTGGAGTCAACCGAAGGGGGGAGGCGTTTCAAGTTTCAAGTATTCAGTTTCAAGTGAGGAAAGAGCGCGAAGAAGTGGCGGATTCTTTGGCGCTTCAGAACTTGGAGCGGGACGCTCCAAGGACGGCCTGGATCAGGATGATCCAGCAACGGTGAAGAGGCGTGATTTCCGCGCGACGGTTTGGCTTGAGCCCTCAGCGTTTGCCCGGCCAGATCAGCTCGAGGTTGTTCGGTGGGTTTTCCGCTTGGCGGATTAGGCTGTTGGCAGTGAGGCCGAGCATTGGGTTGAGTTCGCAGCCGAGATTTTCGAGGGCTTGGGCGGTCCAGACATTGCAGACTCGGGGGATGAAGTAGCTGTGGGCGGATTCGAGTTGCACGCCTTTGCCCCAGCTTGATGGGCGTACGACGATGGGGCGCCCCTTGGCATCGGTGACCGAGCATTTGTTGAGGAAATCGGCGAGGGCCGGGCCTTTGTCCCGTGGGGTGAGTTTGCGCCAAATACGCTGATGGGGCATCACCTCGGCGACATCCCAATTTGTCGGGATCAGCTCCATCACCGCAGGGGTTGGTGTGAGGACCACGCGCAGCAGGTTCCAGGTCGAGCCGATGCCTTCGGGCGAGTAGGCGTCGGTGTTGCCCCAGCTCATCGTGACGAATTGTGGGTTGCCGAAATTTTCCGGTGGGATGAAGCCGGATTCGATGAGCCAGTCGTAGGGGAAGACGAGGCCGGTGTGCCATTTGTCGGCGACCATCCACACCAGCACATGGGGTTCTTTGCTGTGCGATGCGGTGGCGGTCTTGCGGACTGGGACAGTGGCAGTGGGGACTTTTTGCGTGGGCAGGCGCAGGCTGCATGATGCAAGCAAGGCCGCGGCGGCAGCCGTGCTTGCAAGCTTCAGGGCCGCGGATATGCGTGGCATCAGTCCTGGATGAACGAGCAGATATATTCGCAGATGCCGTCTTTCACGGTGATGGTGAAGCCGCTGTTGCCGGCGACATCGAATGCGGATCCGGCCTCGATGTTGAGGGTTTTGTCGGTGCCATCGAGCACGACCACGCAATCGCCGGCGATGATTTCCATGCGTTCAGGCGCGGCGGTGCCAAAATGGAATTTGCCCGGATAGATCAGGCCGAGGGTTTTGCGTGAACCATCGCTGAAGTGAACGGTGTGGGAAACGACGCTGCCGTCGAAGTAGACATTGGCTTTGCTATCGACGGTGACATTGCTGAACGAGGTCATGGTATGTTGGGGGTGTGGGGGTGATCAATCGGTGGGGAGACCGGCTTTTTTCCATGCGTCGTAACCGCTGGAGAAAATTTTGGCCGGGTGGCCGTAGCCGGAAATGTGCATGGCAACCGTGCGTGCGTCGGGGCAGAGGAGACCCGAGCAGTAGACGATGATCGGCTTGCCGGCAGCGACGGCGGACTTGAGTCGATCTTCTATCTTGGCAATGGAGTTTTCGCAGTCGGATTTTGGCAAACTCTCGGCGCGGGGGATGTGGCCGAGATGGAAAAGGTAGGCAGGTCTTGCGTCGAAGATCAGCGCGTTGCCCGAGCTTTGGAGCGCGAACATTTCCTCGAGTGAGATCGATGAAACATCGCCGCGGCCGTTCATGCGGACCGGCTTTTTGGTTTTGGGTTTCGGGTTGGTGGCTTGCTCCAATGTGCGTGCAGCTGCATCATCGCCGCGTGGTTGCGGCTTTGGAGCACAGGCCGTGTGGGCGAGCCCCATCGCAAGCAATGCGGTGATGAGCCGAGCGCGAATCATTTGACGATTCGGATGAGTTCCACATCAAAGACCAATGTGCCGGCGGGTGCGCCTGGTGGCGGGTTTTCGCCGTAGGCGAGCTTGGCCGGAATCCAGAGTCGGCGTTTTTCGCCTTCGACCATGAGTTGCACGCCTTCGGTCCAGCCGGGGATCACGCGGTTGAGCGGGAAGACGACCGTCTCGCCGCGCATCACCGAGCTGTCGAAAAGTTGACCGTCGGTGGTCCAGCCGGAATAGTGGACTTCGACTTGATCGGTGGCCTTCGGGTGAGTGCTGCCTTTGCCTTTTTCGAGAACGCGCGAGGCGATGCCGGATTCGGTTTTCTCGGCGGACGCGGGGGCTGCGGCGACATCATCGGGAGTGGTGGGTGGTTTCGGTGCGGGCTTGATGTCGAG
>JBIKIK010000100.1:0-6249 GCA_044361655.1 Luteolibacter sp.
TAGCCTCGATCTTGCCTTCTTTGTTCAGCTTCTCAGCCTCACCCGTGAATCCGATTAGGTGCGTCGCAAGGTTCGGCGAGGTGTACCAGCGCTTGATGGAATTTTGAAATTCGAATCCCTGCAGGCAGTTGCGGTTGATGGTTTCGCGGAGTCCATCAGCGATGTCTTCGGGCAAATCCTTGGCGAGCGGAAACCAATTGCCTTTGTTTTTCCGGATCTTGGCCATCAACTCCGCGCGCTTCATGCCAAGTGGCCTGGCCAACACGCTCACGGCATATTCCCGATGCTTACGAACGATTTCCTCGCCGGTGTCGCGCTCGAGGATTTCCCCGCGCAGGCTGACAATTTGCCGCTTCCGCGCGGCCGAGTCCAGTCGATCCCAGCCTTCAGTCGCGCTCAGCTCCTTGCAGGCGACTCCGTAGCTTGCCTGTTTCGGGTCATCGAGATGGTTGCGATCGAGGAAAAGCGTCGAAACAGGAATGCTCTTGGCGATCGGTTCCTCGCGGCTATCGACAATCATGCCGCGCATGGCCGGCAACTTTTCGATGCGGTGAAACGCCTTGCGCGAGCTCTCCGCATAACGCTGACGATCGACCAGTTGAATCTGCACAAGCCGCCACGAGAGCACACTCAACCCGATCACGAGGATCGTCAGGAGGGCGGTGCAGCGGGCTTGGAACGAAGAGGTCACGAATCAGGGTGCGGCGGACGCGACGGCGCGCGGGTCGGCGGGAGCGGGATCGACTTCTTCGACAACCGCGCTGGAAATCGCGATGAGGTCGGACCCGTTTTCGGAAAGTTGTTTGCGAATCACGAAGCGGTTGAGCAATTGATCCATGCGCATCTGGGTGGTGCGCATGTCGAGGCGGCTTTGCTCGATGCGTCGCTCGATCGCGTCGAGATCGCGGCTGGCTTGCACCTGGCGGTTTTTGTAATAGGCGTGAAGCACGCCGCCGGCGGCGATGAGGGCGGCGGCAAGAATCAGGGTGGCAAATACCGAGACAGGCGTGCGGGTTTCGTTGCGGCGACGGTTCATGGCTTTGTTTCCAGAAGGCGGGCGACTCGCAGCTTTGAACTGCGCGACCGCGGGTTGGTGGAGATCTCCGCAGCGCCGGGCGCGATGGCCTTGCGTGCGAGGAGTTCAAACTGAAGGTCGGGATTCGGACGCGGTGCGGGCCAACCCGGCTCGTCAATCATCGGCGTCGAGCGATGACGCAAATAGCGTTTCACCAATCGATCCTCGAGGCTGTGGAAAGTGATCACCAGGAGCCTGCCGCCAGGCTTGAGCACCTGCGGCACGGCAGCCAGCGCGGTAGCGAGTGATTCGAGCTCTTCATTGACCGCCATGCGGATCGCTTGAAACGCGCGCGTTGCAGGGTGGATGCGACCTTGGCGACCGACCGCCGCTTCGATGCACGACGCGAGTTCGAGCGTGGTGGCGAAAGGTTTCACTTCGCGTTGTTTCACAATGGCCGCTGCAATGCGTCGCGCTTTCGGCTCTTCGCCAAACTCAAACAAAATGCGCGTGAGCTCGGCCTCGCTCGATTGATTCACCAACTCAGCCGCCGTGCGGGGGCTCGATGGACCCATCCGCATGTCGAGCGGACCTTCGCGCATGAATGAAAACCCGCGCGCCGCGGAATCCAACTGACGCGATGAAACTCCCAAATCCAGCAACAAGCCATCCGCCTTGCGTCCGGCCTTGATCGCTGGGATTTCGAGCAGGTTGGAAAAATTTCCCTCCCAAGTAGAAAAGCGCGATCCGTATTCGGCCAATTTTGCACGCGTGTGTTCGAGCGCCTCGGGATCGCGATCAACACCCAACACTTCGGCACCGGCCTTGAGAAACATCTCGCTGTGACCACCACCACCCAGCGTCGCATCGATGATGAAGTCGCCCGGCTTGGCAGCCATCCACTCGGCCACCTCCGCCGGTAAAACCGGCAAGTGATACCCACCCTTGCCCTGCGCTTCACTTGGCTCATTGGCCTCGCTCATCACGATGCATGATGCTTGCGCAGCGACACGCGAATTTTTGCGCGAAACATCGCGCGATTCGGAAAGCCACGATAGCCGCGCGGACAACCAGCCGGAAGCCGCGCGAACCATCGTATCAAGAGGCGCCGAATGCTCCGTCCCGGGAGATCGCAGGCGCCCGTCCATGAAAGTCCCCGGACGCCGCGCCGCCAACCAGCCAGGTGCGGCGCGGACATCCGTTGCGTTGCCAAAACTCCTCGCCGTCCCGGGCGCGGAATCTTGTGTGGCAGGAAAATTTTTCAACGCCCCCACTGAGCGCAGGCCGCGAGCTCCACCGATCGGCGCGCAGGCCGCCTCGGTGATTGGCGCGGATGATGTGAGCCACATGATGGATTGCTCGTGATGGGGTTGATGAATGAGTGATCAGAAAATTCCAAGGTCGTCGCTTTCGTCCTCGCGGGTCTCGATGTTGAGCACTCGCTCGAAGTTCGCTTTGCTCCAAATTTCGAAATGAATGCCGCGGCCGGCCAACACGACTTCGGAATCAGCCTCGATGCCGGCCTTCTCGCTCAGGTCCTTTGGCACCAGCAGTTTGCCCTGCTCGTTGAGCGACACTTCGCGACACAACATTGCCAGCTTGCCCAGCAACTTGCCCTTCTCGATCGGCGACTTGTCGCTGGTCTGGATCAACGAAACTTTTTCGCCGTAGGCCTCATGACTCAGCACCTTCACCAAGGGCATTTCATGCTCCTTGGAAAACAGCAAAAACAAAACGCCCCCCGCTTCCGGGCGCCATGCCGTCGGCACGGAAACCCGAAACTTGGGGTCCATCTTGTAGGGAGTGAATCCCTTGTATCGCTGATAATTGCTGCTCACGACGAAACCCGGATGACGCTCGGGTGGTGATGAAATACACCAAAATACACTCAACCGACAAGAAAAAATAAGGGTCGCCGAAAGATAATTTTATTCGATTGATTATCAATGAGTTGCAAATCGAAATTCGCCCGATTTTTCTAAATTTTCCAGCTTACTTAGTCGGAAATTTGAAAAAATTGGCTCGCCCAAGCGAAAAATTAGGGTCAAATTTCAAGCTTTTTGCCCCTGAGTGTACTTCGCGGGTGCCGCGGTGGATTTCTCACCCCGCACGGCAGATGGGGCAGGCTTGAGCTGGGCCTGAGGTGCCTGCGCGACCTGAGCTGCTGTAGCAAAAAACTTGCGATGCCTGCGCGTTGCCGGGCTGATCCATGGATCATGGCGCGTTTTGCGCGGTTTCAAAAAATCAATCAAGCCATTGGCGCTTTAGGCCAATGGCTTGATTGGGAAAAATCAGCGAACGCGATCTCAAGTCGGCTGTTCGCCGCGGGCCATCACGACCTTGCCGGTGCGCACGGTCTCGATGATGTTGAACTGCGAGAACATCGCGATGGCGGCGTCGACCTTCGGGCTGTCGCCGTTGATCATGACGATCATCGAAGTCGGCGTGAGGTCGACGGTTTTGCCGGCGAAGTGCTCGGCGATCTGCAGGGCCATCGAGCGCTCTTCGGGCGAGCATTGGATCTTGATGAGCACCATTTCCTTGGTGACCGAATCGGCGGAGGTGTGCTCGAAGCAATGGATCACATCGATGAGCTTGCCGACCTGCATGATGATCTGGCTGAGGCCTTGCGGGTCGCCGGAGATGCCGATGGTCATGCGCGAAAAGTTCGCGTTGCGTCCTTCGGAAACGACGAGCGAGTCGATGTTGAAGCCGCGGCGCGAGAACACCTGGCAGATGCGCATCAGCACGCCGGGTTGGTTGTTGACCAGGATAGAAAGCGTGTGGCTCGGGCCGCGGGCGATGACCGGGGCTGGCACCGGAGTGTCGGTGGTGACGATGTTGGGCATGGGAAAATAAGTATCGGGTTGGAGGATTCGGGTGAAGAACGGGATGTTTGGCCTCGGTGTGGGTTGAGAAATTTTTCAATCACCCAAACACCGAAGCCGTTCGTCATTTCATCATGTGGAACCGACGGGTTTCGCCATCTTCTGCTTGGGCGCTTCGGTGATCATGTCTTCGAGAGCCGCGCCGGCTGGGATCATTGGGAAAACATTGTCGGTCTTGACGCACTCCGCGTGGATGAGGATCGGGCCGTCGTTGTAGGCGAGGGCTTTTTCCAACATGCGGGTGACATCGGCCGGGCGCTTGATGTGCACCGACGGGATGCCGTAGGCGGCGGCCAGTTTGCAGAAATCGGGGTTGCCGATGAGGTCAACGCCGGAGGTGCGGTCCTCGTAGAACAGCTCCTGCCATTGGCGCACCATGCCGAGGTAGTGGTTGTTGAGCACCACGATCTTGATCGGCAGTTTGTGAATCTGCGCGGTGGCGAGTTCGAAGAGGGTCATTTGGAATCCGCCGTCGCCGGAGATCGAGATGACTGTCTTGTCCGGGCATGCGAGTTGCGCGCCGATGGCTGCGGGGAAACCGAAGCCCATCGTGCCGGCGCCGCCGGAGGAGAGCCAGTGGAAGGACTCGTGGTTCTTGTAAAACTGCGCGGCCCACATCTGGTGCTGGCCGACATCGGTCGAGACGATCGCCTTGCCTTCGGTGAGTTCGTAAAGCTCGTCGATCACCTGCTGCATGCGCAGGCCGCCTTGTTTTTTATAACTGAGCGGAAATTTCTTTTTATAGCCATCGAGTTTGCTGATCCACTCGGAGGTTTCGAGCGGGCCGATCTTTTCATTGATCTCCGCCAACGCGGCTTTCGCGTCGCCGACGATTTGCACATTCGGTTGGATCATCTTGCCCATCTCGGCGGGATCGATGTCGATGTGGATAATTTGGGCGTCTTTGCAGAACTTCGAGGGCTGGCCGATGATGCGGTCGTCGAAGCGCGAGCCGACATTGAGCAGCAGGTCGCACTCGATCATCGCCTTGTTGGCGTAAGCGGTGCCGTGCATGCCGAGCATGCCGAGCGAGAGCGGATGGGTCTCAGGGAAAACACCCTTGCCGAGCAGCGTGGTGGTGACTGGCGCGTTAAGGGTCTCTGCGAGATATCGCAGCTCCTTGTCGGCGCGGGCGATCATGCAACCTTGGCCGGCAAGAATCACCGGGCGCTTGGCCTTGGCGATGAGGTCGGCGGCTTGCTTCACGGACTTGGCGCAAATTTCCTTTGAGGCTTCCGGATGATATCCGGGAAGTTGCAGCGGGGCATTCATGTCGCCGCTGAAGGGGCCTTGCGAAATGTCCTTGGGCACATCGATCAGCACCGGACCGGGGCGACCGGTGGTCGAAATGTGATAGGCCTCGCGGGTGATGCGCGGCAGCGCGTTGGTTTCCTTCACGAGGTAGTTGTGCTTTACCACCGGAATGGTGATGCCGAAAATGTCGGCCTCTTGGAAGGCGTCCTTGCCGAGCATCCAGGTCACGGTCTGACCGCAAATGACGAGCATCGGCACGGAGTCCATCATCGCGGTCATGAGACCGGTGACGGTGTTGCCGGCGCCGGGGCCGGAGGTCACGAGCACTGCGGCGGGGCGGCCGGTCGCACGGGCATAGCCATCGGCCATGTGGACGGCACCTTGCTCGTGACGGACGAGGATGAATTTCATCTTGGTCTTTACCGTCTCCAAGGCGTCGAAAATCGGAATCGCGGCACCGCCGGAATATCCGAAAATGTACTCGATGCCGAGGTCGTCGAGGGTCTTGATGAGCGCTTGCGCGCCGTCCATGGTCGATTTGCTCATAAAATTGGGGTTGGGAGGCGCAAATTGACGCATCAGCGAAAGAAATGCAATCAAAAATGATCGAAAACGATGCAAATTGGGATTTTTGGCGATTTAAATCACCAGAAGTTTGCCAATTTTTGATCAAAATGGGTATTTTAGGTGGCACGAGCGGCAAAAAACACCCTCAAAGGACCGCTCGGGTAAGTGGCGGCGATCACCGGTCGCCGCTCTTCCACTTATTCATTCACGCGGCGACCATTGATCGCCGCCACATTTCATCCCAAAGCCAAACGGGTGAAACTTATGCCCTGTGGCGGCGCAGCAGGAGAAGCGCATTAAGGCCACCAAGCGTCATGACCGTGGGTTCCGGAACAGCAGTCAGCGTCACAAACTTCGAATAGGTCTGCTCCACAGCCTGATAAAAGGTCTGTCCCTTTATGTTCTATTTGTCCTATTCGTCTCTCGCCTTGTTCCGTCAAAGGGTCTGTCCCTTTATTTTCGATGGGCTTTTGATGGGCTTTTCCGAGCGGTTGAGTTGCCGATGGCCTGTGGGTCGCCCGGCAA
>JBIKIK010000101.1:0-6236 GCA_044361655.1 Luteolibacter sp.
GCTTGTGCTCCCAATCGCCGGTGAGCTTGGGCGAATAAAGCCCTTCGATCTTCATGTCGCGCACCAACTCGATGAGCCGCATGCCGCTGTTGCTGACATGCAAATCGCGCCCTTCGCGGGCCATGTACTTTTGCGAAATGAGCCCCTCGATGATGGCCGCGCGAGTGGCGGGTGTGCCGAGGCCGCGTTCAGACATCGCTTCGCGCAGCGCTTCGTCGTCGATGAGCTTGCCCGCGCCTTCCATCGCCGAGAGCAGGGTCGATTCGGTGAAGCGTGCGGGTGGTTTGGTCTCCTCGTGCAGGACCTCGATCGATTCGACCTTGGCCGTCTCACCGGCGCTCACGGCGGTGAGCTCATCCTTGCCCGATGCCACGCCGGCGCGTTTGCCATAGACCTCGAGCCAGCCGGGCTTCACCAGCACGCGACCTTCGGTCTTGAAGGTGTCCTTCACATCGCCATTCGAAATCCGCGTGAGGCGCGTGGTTTGCTCAAACTCGGCGGAGGGGTAAAACACCGCGATGAAGCGCTTCACGATCATGTCGTAAACCTTCTGCTCGGTTTCGCTGAGCTTGGAAAAATTTCCGGTCGGGATGATGGCAAAGTGGTCGGAAACTTTTTTGTCGTCGAACACGCGCTTGAGCTTGGCGAGCTTCGGTCCGTTTTCATTGCCACCATTGAGCACCGCTTTGGCATAACGCGCGGAGTCGAGATCGCTGCCGGCGATTTGTCCAAGCGTCTCGCGCACATTGGGAAGGTAGTCTTCGGGCAGATAGCGCGAATCGGTACGCGGGTAGGTGATGACTTTGTGCTTTTCGTAGAGCGCTTGCGCGATGCTCAGTGTGCCTTTGGCGGAGAAGCCTGCCTCGCGTTGCAAAGTGGTGAGGTCGTAGAGTTGCGGCGCGATTTGCGACTGCGCTTTTTTCTCTTCGCTCACGCTGCCGGTCTTGCCTTCGCAGCGCGACTTGATCGCCTCGGCAACTGCCTGATCCCAAATCCGCTCGGGTTTACCGTGCGGGTTGGCCTCGGATTTTTTCCACTTCTCGTCGATCCATTTGCCGAGGTAGTCGCCGGCCTTTACGCCGAAGGTCGCGTGGACTTCGAAGTAGGGGCTCGACTTGAATGCTTGGATCTCGGCCTCGCGGGCGGCGAGGATTGCAAGCGTTGGCGTTTGCACGCGGCCGGCGGCGGTGATGTTGAATCCGCCATGGCGCGAGTTGAAACAGGTCAGCGCGCGGGTCGCGTTGAGGCCGACGAGCCAGTCGGATTCCGAGCGGCACTTTGCGGCATCGGCGAGGGCCATCATTTGCTTTTCATCGCGCAGTTTGTCCCATGCCTCGGCGATCGCGTTCTGCGTCATCGATTGCATCCACAAACGCTTCACAGGTTTTTGAATGCCACCGTATTCGACGATGTAGCGGAAGATCAACTCGCCCTCGCGGCCGGCGTCGCAGGCGTTGACCAAGAGGTCGACGTCCTTGCGCTTGGCGAGCTTGAGCACCTGCTTGAGGCGCGCCTCGGTGTCGGGCTTGGCTTCGAGCTCGAAATTTTTCGGAATCGCCGGCAGCACGCCGAAATTCCACGGCAGATTTTTGCCATTTGGCCCGGTGGGCATCTTGAGCTCGACCAGGTGGCCGACGGCGGAGGTGATGACCGCCATGTCATTCTCGAAGTAGGCATCGCGGGCGGCGCCATGCTTTTCAAATTTGCCGAGCGGCTTGGCCAGCGCGCGGCTGAGGTCGGTCATGACGCTGGGTTTTTCGGCGATGATGAGTATTTTTCCCATGGCGATTGCAAGCGGTGTTGCGAATGTGGATTGAGGGACTAGTGCCAACCCTGCCGGTTTTGCAAGCGGTTTGGTGAAATATGCCCTACTTGCGGGTCAAAAAATTTTCCCACGGCGCGCGCCCGCGCGTGCGCACGCGAGGCTCAGCCCAGCCCGAGGACCCGCCGCCTTACCGCTTCGAGCGCCGCTTGGCTGACGGCGAGCTTGAAGTCGCGGCGGTTGCGCGGGTGGAAGACTTTGAACGCGATCGCATCGTGATTTGACGATGCGAGACCGATCCATGCCGTGCCTACGGGCTTTTCCGGCGTGCCACCATCGGGTCCGGCGATGCCGGTGACTGCGACGGCAATGTCGGCGCCGGATGCTTGCAGGGCGCCCAAGGCCATTTGCTTAGCGACCACCTCGCTCACCGCGCCGTGGGCCGCAAGGTCCTCTGCCGAAACATTCAGCGAGGATGACTTTGCGCCATTCGCGTAGGTCACAAAGCCATGACCAAACACCGCGCTTGAGCCAGGCACATTGGTGATGCGATTCGCGATCAGCCCGCCGGTGCAGCTCTCGGCCGTCGCCAGAGTCAGCCCGCGTTCTTTTAACACGCGCACCACAGTGGCCTCGAGCGATGAGCCATCGTCGCTGATTAGAAATGTGCCAAACTTTTCCAAGGCGATGGCACTGCCGCTCGCGAGCGCTTCGGGCGGCCCGATCAGGCGCAGGTCGACTTCGCCGATGTGCGCGCAGTAGCCAAACTCAAGATCCGGGATGGTCGCCAGCTGCGCGTCGATGCCTTGGTGGAAATCACTTTCGCCGATGCCGGTAAATTTCAGCTCACGGCTGCCATGAGCTTCATCGATCGCCGCCATCGCCTTGAGTCGCGGCGCGACCTCGTTGTGAAACATCGGGTAAAGTTCGCGCGGCGGACCGGGCAGCAGAAAGATCGCGCAGTTTGCCTGACCGTTGAGGCGCGGCGGCACATAGACGCCGGGTGCGGTTCCATTCGGGTTGGGCAGCACATCAGCGCCGACTGGCACCAAGGCCTGCTTGAGGTTTGCCTGCACCATCGGCTTGTTGCGATGCGCGAAGAACCCCTCAAGCGAGCGCAGCGCAGCCTCGTCGGTGATGAGCTCAAGCCCAAGCACCTCGGCAGTGATCTCGCGCGTGAGGTCGTCGCTGGTCGGCCCGAGGCCACCGGTCACGATGATCGCGTCGCTGCGCTCGATCGCTTCCTCGATCGACTCGCGGATCGCCGCGCCATCGGGTACGGTCGTCTGCCGCGCGATGCGCAGACCGAGTTTGAAAAGTTCGCGGCCAAACCATGCGCCGTGGGTGTTGATGGTATTTCCAAGCAACAGTTCGGTGCCGGTGTTGATGACCTCGATGTGCATGCGGCTTGGTTTGCGGGACAGTTGAAATTACTCTGCCTGCTTGTTGTCGCCGGTCTCGGGAGTTTTCTTGGACTCTTCCTTGCCCTGCTTGAGGCGCTTGCGGAATTGATCGATCATCGGTGCCATCTTGCTGTCTGGAGCAAAGGCCTTGGCTTCGTCGACGGCTTTGATCGCCTCGTCGAATTTGCCGGTCGAAGCGTAGATCGCGGAGCGGGTCATCATGATCTGCAGAGTCGATTCCGTATCAAAGCCGCCTTCCTTGAGGGTTTTGTCGACCAAGGCCAGCGCGCCCTCGTGATCGCGTTTGGCGCCAAACTCCTGCAGGGAGTTTTGAAACTCTTCAATTCGTTTGCCGGATTCGGCTTTTTTGGCAAAGCCGGTCTCGTCCTTGGGGTCCGCGGCGCGGATCTGCGCGGCGATGTCGCCGTAGAAATTGGCTACAACCTTTTCATCGACCTTCATGGCATCGAGCGCGGCGATCAAAACCTTGGCTTTTTCCACACCGCTTGCCTTGGCGGCTTTGGCGAATGCTTCGTCGCGCTTGGACTTGTTTTTGCGAAGCTCGTTGAGATGGCTGACATATTTTTCGGGTCCGCCTTCTTCATAACCGGTGGCGGCATAGGGTTTGCCTTCAGCATCGCAAAGCAGAATCGTCGGGTAGCCTTGCACGGCGTACTTTTCTCCAAGCTCGGTGTTCCGCTTTCGCGCATCTTCGGGCAACTTGCCTTTCTCGCGCGGGAAGTCGATTTCCACCAACACAAAGCTGTCCTTCACGCCCGTCTTGAATGCGTCGTGCTTGAAGACCTCGTCATTGAGTTTGATGCACCAGCCGCACCAGTCGGAACCGGTGAAGTCGATGAGCAGGTCTTTTTTCGATTCGTTGGCAGATTTCTTCGCGGCATCGATGTCGGTGAGCCAGCCTTCGCCACCGGCGAGCACATGACCCGAAGTGTGGAGCGCCAGCATTGCGACGCAGAGTTTGATGAATGTTTTCATAGTTCCCGCGTACACTGAGCGCCACCGTCACAGGCGTCGAGAAGCAAATCACGGAATGTATCCCAGCCACGGGCCAAGCCATTTCTCCGCCTCGGGAAGGGTCATGCCCTTGCGTTTCGCATAGTCCTCGACCTGATCCTTTTGCAGCTCGGAGATTGCGAAGTAATGGCTCTCGGGATGCGAGAAATAAAGCCCGCAGACCGCGGCACCCGGGTGCATCGCGCAGCTTTCGGTGAGTGACACGCCGGTGGCATCGGTCGCGCCGAGCAGGTCGAACAGCAGCGGCTTTTCCGTGTGGTCGGGCTGCGCCGGATAACCGGGCGCGGGGCGAATGCCCTGATAGTTTTCATGAATGAGCTGATCATTCGTCAGCTCGCCTTCGGCCTCATAGCCCCAGTCGATGCGCGCTCTGTGATGCAGGCATTCGGCAAAGGCCTCGGCAAAGCGGTCGGCGATCGCCTTGACCATGATCGAGCCGTAGGGGTCGTTTGCCTTCTCGAGCTCTGCTGCGAATTCATCGGCACCGTGGATACCCACGACAAATCCACCGATGTGGTCGGTGCTACAGGGCATCACCCAATCCGAGAGGGCGACGTTGGGTTTGCCGCTGTCCTTTTTGATCTGTTGGCGCAGGCTGTGGAAGCGTGTGCGCTCGGCGCTGCGTGTTTCATCGGCCCAGATGATGATGTCATCGCCCAACGAGTTCGCGGGAAAGAATCCGTAGATTCCGCGCGCGGAGAATTTGTTTTCCGCGATGATGCGCTCGATCCAGCCGAGCGCGTCCTGATGAAGCTTTGCCGCTTCCGCCGCGCCTTCGGCATTTTTCGTTTTGAGCACCTTGTGTTCGCGATCCCACACGCCGCGCAGCTCCCACGCATGAAAGAATGGCGTCCAGTCGATGTAATCGACGAGGTCTCGTAGCGGCATCTCAAGCGTCCGCGTGCCGATGAATTCCGGCACGGGCGGAGTGTAGTTGTCCCAATCGTATTTCGGCGCGGCGGTGCGGGCTTGCTCGAGCGTGAGGGTTTCTTTTTTCGGTCCGCTGATGAAATTTTCGCGCAGCGATTTTTGTTTCGCGAGGTTGTCGCGGACGAACCCATCGCGTTGGTCGGCTGAGAGCAGCGAGGTGGTGACGGGCACCGAGCGCGAGGCGTCGAGGACATGTACGATTGGGCCGGAGTAATGCTCGGCAATCTTGATCGCCGTGTGCGCGGCGGAGGTGGTGGCGCCACCAATGAGCAGCGGGGTCTTGAATCCGCGTCGCTCCATTTCTTTGGCAACATGCACCATCTCGTCGAGCGATGGAGTGATCAGCCCCGAGAGGCCGATGACATCCGCGCCGATCTCGATGGCCTTGTCCAAAATTTTGTCGCAGGAGACCATCACGCCGAGGTCGGTGACCTCGAAGCCGTTGCACGCAAGCACGACGCCAACGATGTTTTTGCCGATGTCATGCACATCGCCCTTCACGGTGGCGATGAGGAAACGGCCGGCCGAGCGCCCGCGTTCGGCAAGGCGGAGGGCTTCATCGTCGCTGAGCGCCGGATTCTCCGCCTTGATCGCCGCGATGTCACCGGCGAGGTGCTCGGCTTTTTCCTCCTCCATGTAGGGCGTGAGCCACGCGACCGCTTTTTTCATCACGCGCGCCGACTTGACCACCTGCGGCAGGAACATCTTGCCCGCGCCGAAGAGGTCGCCGACGACGCCCATGCCATCCATCAGCGGGCCTTCGATGACCTTGAGTGGCCTGCTATATTTTTTGCGGGCTTCTTCCGTGTCCTCGTCGATGAATTTGTCGATGCCTCTCAGCAAGGCATGCTCGAGGCGTTTCTCGACCGGCTCTTCGCGCCACGAAAGATCTTCTTCGACCTTTTTTCCGCCCTGACCCTTGAAGCGCTCTGCAAGCTCCAGCAAGCGCTCGGTCGCATCGGCGCGGCGGTTGAGCAGCACATCTTCGACATGTTCGAGCAACTCCTTGGGGATCTCGTCGTACACTTCGAGCATGCCGGCGTTGACGATGCCCATGTCCATGCCCGCCTTGCCGGCGTGGTAGAGAAATGCCGAGTGCATCGCCT
>JBIKIK010000006.1:0-20515 GCA_044361655.1 Luteolibacter sp.
CATTCCGTCCTTGCGGGCGGCGCGGAGGCGGACCTTGGCTTCCTCGGCGAGTTGCTTGATGAGCTTGACCATGTCGCGGCGGCGTTCCTCGGAGAGTTCGGGGATTGGGACGCGCAGTGAGCGATCGGCGGCCGCGGGGTTGAGGCCGAGTTTGCATTCGCGGATCGCGCGTTCGATGTCGCGGGTGGTCGAGGGGTCGAAAGGTTGGACCATGAGCATGCGGGGCTCGGGCGTGCTGATGACGGCGAGGCTCTTGAGTTTGCTCACGGCGCCGTAGGCTTGGACATGGACATCGAGGTTTTCGATCAGCGCGGGGCTGGCCTTGCCGGTGCGCACGCCGGCGAATTCATGGGTGAGGTAATCCACACATTTTTGCATGGCTTCTTCGACTTCGAGGATGGCGGTATCCGGGTCCATGATGATTTGAAGGTTGGATGGTGAGTGAGAAATTTGCTTGGGAAAATTTTATTCGCCGTGAACGAGTGTGCCGATCGGTTGACCGCGCAGTGCGTGGGAGAGGTTGCCGTGCGGGCCGAGGTCGAAGACGATGATCGGGATGTGGTTGTCCATGCAAAGGCTGAACGCGGTGGTGTCCATCACATTGAGGCGTTGTGAAATGCACTGGTGGAAGGTGACCGACTCGAAGCGGTTGGCGGCCGGGTTCTTGTGCGGGTCGCAATCGTAAACGCCGTCGACTTGGGTTGCCTTGAGGATCACATCGGCGCCCATTTCGCTGGCGCGGAGTGCGGCGGTCGTGTCGGTCGAGAAGAACGGGTTGCCGGTGCCGGCGCCGAAGATCACGACTTTGCCATCGGCGAGTTGGCGTTCGGCGCGGCGGCGGATGAATGGCTCGGCGACATTTTTCATTTCGATGGCCGATTGCACGACGCACTCGACGCCGTGGTGGCTGAGCGCGCCTTCGATGGCGAGCGCATTCATCACCGTGGCGAGCATGCCGACATAATCGGCGGTGGCGCGATCCATGCCGCGTGCCGAGGCACTGGCGCCGCGCCAGAAATTTCCGCCGCCCACGACGATGCCTAGTTGCAGGCCGAGGCTTACCGCTTCCTTGATCTCGCGTGCGATGCGATCGACGATTTCCGGCGAGATGTTGTCCTGCGATCCTTTTTCGCGGAGTGCTTCGCCGCTGAGTTTGAGGATGGCGCGTTTGAAGGGGCGGGGGTCTTTGGTGCTTGATTTCATGCGTGGCGTAGCTGGGCGATCAAAGGCGATGAGGCGGTCGCTTGCAAAGGTAAAACCGCGGGATCATGGCGCGGCGGGTCCGGGGGCGAGGGTGAAGCGTGAGGCGAGATCGCGCAGGTGGGATTTTGCGTCGTCGGCACCCACGACCGCGAGGTTCACATTGAGCGGTTTTTTGAGCGGGAGCTGGTAGGCCTCGAGGGTTTTGCGCAAGGCGCCGATCGCGAGCTTGAGAATCTGGCGCGCGGTGAGGTCGACCTCCGACGGGATCGCGAGCTGCGAGACATCGATGCGGGTATCGAGGCCATCGGGTGTCATTTCCGCATGGATGGTGATGTTGCAGAGCACCAGCAGGTTGGCTTCCTGGACTTTGTAATTCCGATTGTTGCTTGGCAGCAGGTGCGGGCTGCGGATGGCCTCGATGAGGGCCTCGGGAAAATCGCCGCTCATCGCCATCGGTCGCGAAGCGATGCAGGCTTGCAGGGATTCGCCGGTATCGGAGACCGCCTCATCCACATCGGTGCCCCGAAGGCTGAGCGGTTCGAAGATCGGCACCACGGAGATCGTGCTCGCCGGGGCCTTGATGCAGAGAAGGGCCGCGATCAGCAAAAAAAATGGCGGTTTCATGACATCAACATGCAGCCAACGCGCGATCATGGCGAGGGGAAAGGCGGAGCTCCGCGCTTGCCAAGCAGGATGCGCGTGGTTTGTGATGGGGCATGGACCAACTGGCGAGGGCAAGATGCGTGATCGATATCGAAGTCGATGGACTGCGGCGCATGGCGGATCGCCTCGATGGGGCTTTTCCGCAAGCGGTCGAAATGCTGCGCGAAACCCTCGGCCGCCGTGGCAAGATCGTCGTGGTCGGCGTCGGTAAATCCGGCAACATTGGTCAGAAAATTACCGCGACTTTTAATTCGACCGGGGCCACCGCGGTGGTGCTCGATTCGCAAAACGCGCTGCATGGTGATCTTGGTTTGCTCAACGACGGCGATGCGGTGCTGGCACTTTCCTACTCCGGCGAAACCCGCGAGCTGCTCGACCTCATGCCGTTCATCCGGCGCTTCGATGTCGGCATGGTCGCGCTCACCGGCAAGCCCGACTCGACACTCGCGCAGCTAGCGGACCTCACCTTGGACACCTCGGTCGAGCGCGAGGCCTGCCCTTTGAATCTTGCGCCGACTTCCTCATCGACCGCGATGCTGGTGATGGGCGATGCCCTGGCGATGGTGCTGCTCGAAACCCGCGGCTTCAGTGAGGATGACTTCGCACGATTCCATCCCGGTGGCTCTTTGGGCCGGGCTTTGTTGACGCGGGTTTCCGACATCATGCGTTGCGATGCCCAGCTACCAGTTGTCAGTGAAAATGCGGATGTCTTTGCCGCGCTTGACGCAATGAAGCGTGCGCGGGCCGGCGCATGTCTGATCCTTGATTCGCGAGGCAGTTTGGCAGGGATTTTCACTCATGGGGATTTTGCGCGCTGCTTCCGCGCGGATCCGCTGCTGGGCGATAAGCCGGTGGCCGGACTCATGACCAAAAAACCGGTCACAGTGAAGGCCGAGGCTCTTGCCGTTGAGGTCCTGCGGACGCTTGGCGAGAACCGCATCGACGACATTGTGGTGCTGGATGATGCTGGAAAACCCGTAGGGTTGATCGACACGCAGGATTTGGCGCGTTTGAAAATTGTCTGATTTTTCGCGGCTCTGTTTTATCTAACAGATTAGAAAAAAATCCGCGTATGACCCGTTGCGCGGTGGGAACTGCTGTTTTAGGTTGAATCAAAGGATACAACCATGGGACTTGAGAAAATCACCCGAAAGCTCCAGGAAGCTCTGCAGGCCGCGCAGGGGATTGCTTCGAAATCGGCTCATCCGGAACTCAAAAGCGCGCATGTGTTGTTGGCTTTGTTGCAGCAGGAGGGTGGCATCGCGGTGCCGATCCTGCAGAAGGCCGGAGTCGACATCACGACGCTGAAGGCGGCAGTGGCGTCGGCCCTGAGCCGCGAGCCAAGCGTGCAGGGGGCATCGACGCAGCCACAGATCAGCGTCGGGCTGCGTGCGACGCTTGATTCGGCCGATGAAGTTCGCGAGTCGCTTGGCGATGAGTTTTTGAGTGTTGAGCATTTCTTACTTGGTTCGTTGAAGGGTGATTCGCCTGCAGGCAAATTGCTCAAGGAAGCCGGACTCGATGAAAAGAAGGCGCGTGATGCGGTGAAGGATGTTCGCGGGTCGCAAAAAGTGACCGATGAAAATCCCGAGGGCAAATACCAGACGCTGGAAAAATACGGCACCGACCTCACCGCTCGCGCGCGGGCGGGCAAGATTGATCCGGTGATCGGGCGCGATCATGAGATTCGGCGCGTGCTGCAGGTGCTTTCACGCAGAACGAAGAACAACCCGGTGTTGATCGGTGAGCCGGGCGTGGGCAAGACGGCGATCGTTGAAGGTCTCGCGCGGCGAATTGTTTCCGGCGATGTGCCGGACTCGATGAAGAACAAGCGCGTCATCGTGATGGACCTTGGCGGCATGCTTGCGGGGGCGAAGTACCGCGGTGAGTTTGAGGATCGCCTTAAGGCCTTTCTAAAGGAAGTGACCGAGGCCGAGGGGAGGATCATTTTGTTCATCGACGAGCTGCACACTATTGTCGGTGCTGGTGCGAGCGAGGGGGCGGTCGATGCGTCGAATTTGCTCAAGCCGCAACTCGCGCGGGGCGAGCTGCACACGATCGGTGCGACCACGCTCGATGAATACCGCAAGCATATCGAAAAAGATGCCGCGCTTGAGCGGCGATTCCAACCGGTGATGGTTGGCGAGCCATCGGTCGAGGACACGGTGGCGATTCTGCGCGGACTCAAGGAGCGCTACGAAGTCCATCACGGCGTGCGGATTCAGGATGGTGCTTTGGTCGCTGCGGCGGCTTTGTCCGACCGCTACATTTCTGATCGTTTCCTACCCGACAAGGCGGTCGACTTGGTCGATGAGGCCGCATCGCGGCTCAAGATCGAGCTCGACTCGATGCCGACCGAAATCGACGCGCTTGAGCGTCAGGTCATGCAACTCGAGATGGAGAAAAAAGCCCTCGAAAAGGAAACCGACAAGGCCTCGGCCGCGAGGTTGGGCAAGGTGGTTGAGGAGCAATCGAATCTGCGCGAGCAGTCGTCGGGCCTGATGGCGCAGTGGCGCAATGAGAAGGCGGTGATCGATGAGGTTCGTGCGGCGCAGGGAAAAATCGAAGCTCTCAAGGGCGATGCCGAGCGGGCGCAGCGCATCGGCGATTTGACCCGTGCGTCGCAGATCACTTACGGCGATTTGCCGGATGCGATGAAGTCGCTCGAGGTCGCCAAGGACCAGCTCGCTGTGCTGCAGAAAAATGGCGCGATGCTCAAGGAAGAGGTCACCGAAGAGGACATCGCGCGGGTGGTGTCGTCGTGGACCGGAATTCCGGTGAACCGCTTGCAGGAAGGTGAAAAGCAAAAGCTCGTGCAGATGGAAGAACGCCTTGGCGCGCGGGTGGTGGGTCAAAAGCGTGCGATCAAGGCGGTGTCGAATGCGGTGCGACGCGCGCGTGCCGGACTGCAGGATGAGAACCGCCCGATTGGCTCGTTTTTGTTTCTCGGTCCGACGGGTGTCGGCAAGACAGAGCTGTCGAAGGCCTTGGCGGAATTTTTATTCGACGACGAAGGAGCGATGGTGCGCATCGACATGTCGGAGTACATGGAGAAGCACAGCGTGGCGCGATTGATCGGCGCTCCTCCGGGATATGTCGGCTATGAAGAGGGCGGTCAGCTTTCCGAGCATGTGCGGCGAAAGCCCTACTCGGTCGTGCTTTTCGACGAGGTGGAAAAGGCGCATCACGATGTGTTCAATGTATTGCTGCAGGTGCTCGATGACGGCCGCATCACCGATGGTCAGGGCCGCACGGTCGACTTTCGCAACACGGTGATCATTCTCACCTCAAACATCGGCTCACAGTACATCCTTCACGAAGAGAATGCCGAGCAGCGTGAGGCAAAGGTCAATGAAGCGCTGCGCGGGCACTTTCGACCGGAGTTTCTCAATCGTATCGATGAGATCATTATTTTCGATCGGCTCGTGCGCGAGGAGATCGCGACCATTGTTGATCTGCAACTCGACCGCGTGCGCAAGCGCTTGGCCAAGCAGGGATTGGCGCTGGCGCTCAGCGAGGACGCAAAGGAATTCATCGGCAACCAGGGCTATGATCCGGTCTATGGGGCCCGACCGCTCAAGCGAGCGATCCAGCATCTGCTGCTCGACCCGCTGAGCCTTGATGTGCTCGACGGAAAATTTTCCGATGGCGATGTCATCCGCGCGGAGGTTGATCATGGATTGATCGTCTTCGCGAAGGCCTGATCATCCCATTGGGCACAAAAAAACCCGGTTGCTCGGAGGAGCGACCGGGTTTTTTCAAGGGGTTCGAATTACTTCGAGGAAGCCGGTGCGGGAGCAGGAGCCGGAGCTGCGCTAGGACAGCAGGAAGCGGCAAACAGCGATGCAACAGCGGCAACGATAGCGATTTTAACGATTTTCATATTTGGTTGTTCGGTTGTTGTTTGGCAACCGGAAATCCCCGGTTGATGTTGCGAACACTAACAGAACTTAACTATCTGGCAAGCACGGAATTTGGGGGCTTGAAATCGGAGAAATTGCCTCAAATTAGCCAAATCCCCTTGGGGAACCACGAAATTCACGAAAGGCACGAAGTTGAAGAGGCCAAGGCGACTTGTTCTAACAAGAATTCGGGGGTGGTTTTGAGGGGGTGTCCCTTCGTGAAATTTCGTGTTTTTCGTGGCTAAAAGCTATTCCTTCAAAGCACCTCGCGGACGAAGGAGGCTTTTTCGAAGATCGCGAATGCTTCGGGTTCTTCGCCGGTGCCGATGAATCTTGGCGGGATGCCGAGTTGGCTGTGAATGGTCACCGCGATGCCACCTTTGCCCGAGCCGTCGAGCTTGGTGACGATGAGTCCGTCGAGCGGGCAGGCTTTGTGGAATTCTTTCGCTTGTTGGAGCGCGTTGCTGCCGGTGGTGGCATCGACCACGAGCAGTGTGAGGTGCGGGGCGCTGTCGTCTTGCTTGGCGATGGTGCGGCGTATTTTTCCCAGCTCTTCCATCAGGTTGTGGCGGGTGTGGATGCGGCCAGCGGTGTCGCAGATGAGAAATTGCGTGCCGTTGGCGATCGCCTTTTGATGCGCGTTAAAGCAGACCGACGAGGGATCGGCATTCGGGTTGCCGGCGACCACCGGGATGCCGAGTCGATCGCCCCAGCGCTGGAGTTGCTCGACGGCGGCGGCTCTAAAGGTATCGGCGGCGGCGAGCAGGACCGAGTGTCCGCGCGATTTCAGCCAGCGTGCTAGCTTGGCCGATGAGGTGGTTTTGCCAGTGCCGTTCACGCCGACGACGAGGATCACGAAAGGTTTGTCATCGGGCCTCGGTGTGGGAGCCGGGAAATCCTCGGGCAGCATCTGAGCGAGGTGCTTGCGGGTGGTTTCGACGACATCGTCGGCGGAAATTTCGCGGCCGAGCTCGCGGAGTTCGTCGATGATTTTCGTGCCCGTGTGGATGCCGAGGTCGGCGCTGATCAGGTCGGCCTCGAGTTCGTCCCAATCGATTTCCGCGCGGTTGGCGATCTTGTTGAAGAGGGATTTGAAAAAACCTGCCATGTGCTTGCTGGCGGGGAGCTAAGGGCAAATCGAGCAATGCGGGGAGCACAAAATGTGCGGGAAATCGGCGTGATCGCGGATTTGATCTTTGCGCCGGGCTTTCAATTTCTACTCTTGGCGGGTGCAGAAGATCCGCGTGCTTTCCGACATTCTGGCCAGCCAGGTCGCGGCGGGCGAGGTCGTTGAGCGTCCGGCTTCGGTGGTGAAGGAGCTCGTCGAGAACTGTATCGATGCCGGGGCGGGTGAGATTCGGGTGGATATCGATCAGGGCGGGGTGGCATTGATCCGTGTGACCGATGACGGCTGTGGCATGTCGCGCGAAGATGCGATGCTTTCGTTGGAGCGGCATGCGACGAGCAAGCTGCGGACGGTCGGGGATTTGGCGGAGATCCGCACGCTGGGATTTCGCGGTGAGGCAGTGCCGAGCATTGCGAGTGTGTCGCGCTTTCGGATGGTCACGCGCGAGAGGGATGCGGTGGCTGGCACGGAGCTTGTCGTCGAAGGTGGCAAGCTGCGCGATGTGAGGGAGGCGGGCTGTGCACCGGGAACGGTGATCGAGGCCCGTTCGCTGTTTTTCAACATGCCGGCGCGGCGAAAATTTTTGCGGGCCGAGAGCACCGAGTCGGCGCACATCGAGCATCAGTTGCGCTTGCATGCCTTGGCGGCGCCGGGTGTGCGCTTTCGTTTGCGGCGCGACGATCGTGAGGTCTTTGATTTGCCACCGGCGGCGCGAGCGGTCGAGCGGGTGCGGCAGTTGGTGGGTACGCAGTTGGCGCAGGAGTTGATCCCGCTGCCGCGCGTCTTGGGCAACGGGGTGTCGGTCGAGGGTTTTGTGCTGCCATCGGCGCATGCGCGAAAGGGGCGTCGGCATCAGTGCGTTTTTCTCAATGGCAGGCCGGTGGAGGATGTGGTGATTTCGCGTGGACTCACCGAAGGATTTCGCGGCGCGGTCGCCGAGGGCTTGCATCCGGCGGCGTGGTTGTGGATCGAACTCGAGCCTTCGATGGTCGATGTGAATGTGCATCCGGCCAAGCGCGAGGTGCGCTTTCATCGTCCGGTCGAGGTGCGCGAGGTGATTGCCGAAAGCGTGCGCGAAGGATTACGCGAATCGCAAGCGGCGGTCACGCCCGTTGTCGCAGCACCAAAATTTTCGCCGCCGGTTTTTCAAGCATCGGCAGCGGTGACTCGTGAAGTTCCTTTTGCTGCACCTGCACCCTTGAATGTGCTGACGCGTGAGGAGCAAACGATGATCGATGATTTGCTCGCATCGGCGCAAACGGAGGAATCGAGCCTTGCAGCGAATGAGCCCGTGGTTCCTGCAGTTGGCCATGCGACGGAAAGGTTTCGTTTGCTTGGGCTTTTGCAGAGACGCTTCGTGCTGATGGAAAGCGATGATGGCTTGGTCTTGTTCGATCCCAAGGCTGCTCGCGAACGGATCATTTACGAAGGCATGCTTCAACATCGCGAGTCGGGTGTGCCGGTGCAGCATTTGCTGGTACCTGTGTTGCTGGACCTAGATCCCCGCGACATGGATCTGATCCTGCGCGAGCGAAGCAGTCTTGCATCGGCCGGCATCGAGATCGAAGAGTTTGGCGGCAATACCGTGCAGGTCAGATCCTTGCCCGAAGGCCTGGGTGTTGGCGACTCTTTGGGCTTTGCCCGCGAATTGCTCGATGAATTGCTGCATGGTCCAGTGCAGGGAGGGAAATTCGCCTTCGAACGGCTGGCAAAGTTGCTCGCGCGAAGAGCCTCGCTCTTGATCTCGCCCTCACTCGAAGAAGCGCGGCACTTGCTCGACGAATTGTTCCGCTGCGAGCTGCCCTACTGCGCTGCTGATGGTCGTCCCACCATGATCGAATTCGGCATGCGCGAGCTGGAACGGCGCTTTGGAGCTAGAGGGTGATGTGTCTATTTAGCTTCTTACTATAAATAATTGCCAAATGGCTATTTGAGTTATCAATCCCGAACTCGGATTTGTGAAATTCAATCAAAGCGAATACGACCACAGATTGCACAGATAAAGAATAATTTCAAAAGATGTGCCTCTGCGCGAGTCCTCTTGGCCTGCATGTCGCATGGACCGCTCGAGGCTCCAACCGCATCCGAGATGCTAAGGTGCTCGACGGTGATGGGGTTGAAGCCAACCCGGCCGGTGGAGCCTAAGGTGAGGGCCCGTTTGCGCGGGCGCGATGTTATTGGCAGTTGCTGCGTAACTGCAGGGATGTGACGGCGAGCGCGGCACCTGCCGAGGCTCCGAGGCGCAATTCGTCGAAGCGGGTCCCTTGTGGAATTTTGCCACTGTAAATGGCTGGTTTGAGGGGGAGTCCACCTTCGTGGAGGCTGATGCTGCCACTGCTGGAGTCGTAGCGCAGAGTCATGGTGGCGGAGCCGATCGTGGCGGTTTTGCGGGGCGCGGAGGGCTCCGCGTTATTCACATCGAGGCCCCATGACGGGCCGGGGCCGTAGGGGTCGCCGAGGAAAAGCATTTCGGTTCCTTGGCTGAAGAGGCTTATGCCGGCCCATCCGTCGCTGTGGAATTTGCCCACGGTAGGCTCGGCGCATTGGAGCGTGACCAGCAATACGGAGTTTTCGTTGAGGGGCAGTGGTGATTGGAATTTGTGAATGATGGCGAAGTTCGCTCCCTCGATGCGTGTCTCGGTGATATTGGGGTTGCCGTAAGAAACCCGCCAATCGGATTTTCGAAACGGCATGAGCGCCAATGAATTGAAGCGATCGAGCCGGTTGGCAAAGGTCCTGGTTTGCCGGTGCAGGCGGGTGGTGGCGGCGCCGTTAAGAGAACTCACCGCATCGCCCTTGACGAGTTGGGTGGTGTTGTGTTCCTCGCGAGGAAGAACCTCAAGATTGCCTTCGATGACATGCACTTCGTCGGATTTTTGTGCGGCGTCGACGAAGATACCAAAGCAGTTGCCTGAACTGATTTTTGCAAATTGAGGGGTCGAGACAACGAGTTTGTTGTTGCGGCCTGATTGTTGGACGAGGCACTTGCCGTTGAGTATTTCGATGGATTCCGCAGAGGGGAAGCGGAGGCTTGCGGGGCCTTCGATGAGAAGGCTGTCTGAAGGCTTGAGTGAGATGCTGGCTCGGCCGGAGAGCAGGTGAAGCGTGCTGTCGGTGCTGAGTGCGGTTGTGCCCCCGAGGATTTTTGAGGGTCCGTCGATACGCCATGCGGCGTCGATGGAAAATGATGCGATTGCGACATCACCGGAGTTTTTGCCGCCGTCGAACCATTGAGGCAGGATCCATGCGGCGAATGCGATTGCGAGCGCGGCGACGGCGATGAGCGGGATGCGCCATGCGCGAAGCCTTGGTTGCCAGTCGCTTGTTGGCAGTGGATTTGTTTGCCCGTCCTCGAACTCCTCGTTGAGGTTGTGGTTGAGCGATGCGTAGGAGCCGTAGAGTTGGATCAGCTCTGGATCTTCGCGCAGGCGTTCCTGAAAACCATCGAAGCCTTCGCGGGAAATATCGCCATCCAGCACTTTCTGGACCAGGTGATGGTCGGCACGTTTCATCAGGTATGATCGGTGGCGGATTGGATTTCGCGTTCGATGCAGCGCCTGAGGGCGGCGCGCAGGTTGAAGAGGACGGCCTTGAGCGTGCCGGCGCTGCGGTTGGTTTTGTCGGCATACGCTTGAAGAGATGCGCTGCTGACATAGCGGTGGTGGATGAGTTCCCGGTCGGAGGGGCGCAGGCGTTGCAGGCATTTGCGCAATGCGAGGTGGCGTTCCTCGAGTTCGTCCGGTTCGAAATCAAGCTCCGGCGCGACGCGTTGGAGGAGGTCGTCGTCGAAGACCAGCCACCCTTGTGAGGCGAGGCGGCGGCGGTGGTTGAGCAGGTGGTAGCGGATCGTTTGGAAGGCCCAGGCTTTGAAGTTGGTGCCGAGCTCGTAGGATTCGCGTTTTTGCCAGAGGGTGATGTTGACCTCTTGCAGCAGGTCGCGGGCGCCGGATCCGCCTGGTGCCAGCGAGCGGATGTAGGCAAGCATGGAACTCTGGTGGTTGGTGAGTTCCTTAACGAAGTCCTCGGAGTCGGACGCTGAGGATGGTTCGTCGGTCATGGCTTGATGTGTGGACGAAAAATTTTTACCGGATTTGCGATCAGGCTTGGGTGGATTTTTCGCGGATGATTTCGAGTGCGTTCGGGTTGATCGGTTGCGGCACGATGATGCCGAGGATGAGGCGTCCTTGCGGGTGGTTCAGTGGGATCAGCTCGAGGTAGCTGCCGGCATGAACAAGCAGGCGCACCGGTTTGATTGCATCGCGAATTTTCCAATTGAGGGCCATGCCGCGTGCGGCGAAATGGAGGTGGGCGCAGCCTTCGTCGTGAAGGATGCTGCCGTCGAGGTTGACCACAAAAACGGCTGATGCGCCGTATTGTTGGTGCAGCCATGCGGCGAGTCCGTTGAACGCGCTGGGTGCGGCTGGGGATTTTTCGGCGGCAAGTGCGGTGTGCGTCTGTGTTGGTACGGCTGCCTTTGGGGCTGGGGCTGGTGGCGGTGTGGGTGCCGCTGTGGCAACAACTGGCGCGGCAGGTTTCGCTTCGGCAAAGCCGACGAATGAATCGTCGAATCCGGATTCCTGGATGTTTGGCCGGGTTTGGCGGTCGGGCGACATGAGGCGCTCGGCGAGGCGCCGGACTTCATCGGTGTCGACCCAGGTGTCGATGGGGTTCATGCGAGGCGTGGATTGAGTGCGGGTGAGGCGGTTTTGCGGGCGATTTCCGTGCGGATGCCTTCGAAGATTTTGCGGATTGGCTCACCGTTTTCCATCACGCCCGCGGGGAGTCCGCGGGCGCTAGCTTTGATGAAGGTGCCGTCGCGCGGGACTTCATTTTGGAAAACGAGTTCGGCGGGCAGAAGTTGGCGCAGGGCTTTGGCGGCTTCGATGCTGTCATCAAGGTCGTTTTGGACCATCGTGAGCAGGACGCCGAGGACTTGGAGGCGGGGGTTCATGACGCGGAGTTTGCCGAGTCCGTCGAGCAGCTTGGGCACCGAGCGGATACCGAGGGGTTCCGACTGTTGAGGGATGAGCACCGCGTCGCTGGATGCGATGACATCGCCGGATACGCCGAAGAGTCCGGCAGCGGTGTCGATGAGGCAGAGGTCGAAGCCGCGTTGGGAGATTTGATGGAGAAATGTGCGCACCCGAGCGAGGTGGGCACCCATGCTGCCGCCGGTGTCATAATCTCCCGCCTGGCCGCTGGCCATGAGTGAAAATGTTTCGAGCCTCGTTGGTACGATCAATTGTTCGAGCGACAGGCTCGGATCGGCGAGGTAGTCATAGAAGCCCGGCAGGAGTCTCGATTGACGGGTGAGGGAGAGTCCGACTGAGCCCTGTGGATCGGCATCGACCAGCAGGGTTTTCACACCGGCGATGGCGAAGGCGTGGGCGAGGTTGATTGAGACGGTGGTTTTTCCCACTCCGCCCTTTTGGCTGGATACGGCAATACTGATCACGCGCTTGTTTATTTTTGCTGCCGAAGGATAGCTTTGGCTTGCCACCACGGAAGTCTTTTCTTCATCTTGTCTCGTCAACTGAGATTCTTTTGACAAAATCTCAAACCCAATATATAGAACATGCACTTATTTCTGATTCGCCGATTCTGGCTCGTTTTGTTTTTGCCGATGATCGTGGGATTCTCGTCCTGCCGTCGTAGTGGTGGGGACGACGAAGCGCAGGTGGGATCCGGTATCAAATTGGCGCCGCAGCTCCAGAGTAACTCTCTCTCCGCTTATCCGGGCGCCTTGTTTAAGAATCAGGTATCATCCCCGATCCGTTGGCAGCCATGGACGAAGGAGACCATCGAGAAGGCCAAGGAGGCAAACCGGTTGCTTTTCTGTGTGGTCACGCTACCGCAGCAAGTGAATTTCCAAGCGGCGATGGACTCGCTAGTGGAATATTCGTCGGTGGTGGCGGCGATCAACAACCAGTATGTCCCGGTGTTGATTGATGGAGATGCGTCCCGTGAGATAGGTTTGCTGGTCCCGGATCTTTGCGCACAAATTGACAGGCCGGTGCAGCTGCCGCTGTTCATGTGGATGACGCATGAGTGCAATCCGGTGGCGTGGATCCCGGTGCAGGCAAATGAGGTGGGCAATGCGGCCGAGCTTTTCAGCAAATCGCATGAGATGATTTCGCAGATGTGGCGCGACTCGAGCGAGTATGTGCTCAAGAACAGCGCGTCGGACAACGAGACCCGTCGCCAAAATTTTCGCGAGCGCAAGCTCAACAAGGTGGCGAGCAAGGATCCGGATAAGGATTCCATCCGCTGCATCCGCCAGTTGGCATCGCTTTATGACCCCTTGTCTAGGAACCTCGATGAGTTTGGTGGTTTGTTTCCTGCCAGCTCGCTCGAGTTGTTTGCGATTTCGGCTCGCCATCCTGGTGTGCCCGAGGATCTGCGCCAGAAGTGTTTGGAGGCGACGCGTGGTCTGACTGGAGATTTGCTGCCCAGCGCGATGTTTGATCCGCTTGGTGGCGGGATTTTTGTTTCAAGGATTGCAAGGTCGTGGGCCTTGCCGAATTTTTCATTCGATTGTCCGGCCCAGGCGAGGGCTGTGGTGGCCTTGCTTGAGGTCTATCGTACTACGGGTGACAAGCGCGCCCTCGAGAGGGCCTTGGATGGCATCAAATATGCAGAAAAGAATTTTTCCACGACTGATGGGCTTTTTGCCATCGGCCTAGCCGAGCCGCAGGAGAAGGAGAAGTGGATGTGGACGGTGGAGGAGGTGGAAAAGATTTTGGGGGCGGAGGATGCCGTTTGGTGGATCAAGGCGACCGGTATGGAGAAGCTGGGCAACCTGCCGTCGGAGGATGATCCGCGCCGTGCTTATTTCCGCAAAAACACCATTGGCATGAAGATGACCGTTGAGGAGATCGCTGCGGATCTTTCGCTTGCGCCGGAGGAGTTTCGTCCGCGATTCGAGGCGGCCAAGGCGAAGTTGTTGGCGGTTCGTGATGCTCGCATGGAGGGTCAGCGTCGCGACGATTGCGCGCACGCCGGCTCGACCTTCCGCATGGTGTCGGCATATGCCGCGACATTTGCAGCAAGTGGCGACGAAGTTTATCGCGACAAGGCCGTGGCTTTGCTCAAGCGCGCGAGAGAGGCCTTTGCTATCGGGCCGCGGCTTCGCATGTTCAATAAGGAGGCACCCGATTCGATTGGTGCGGGCCGCGCCTTTCTTTATGCGCTGTGTTTGCAGTCGGTGCTCGATGTGGCGGCGGTCACGCTCGATGATAGTTGGTTGGTCTGGTCGGAGGATCTTGCGACAACGCTGGCCGAGCTTTTCATCGGCGATTCGTTTCTTAAGGAATGTCCGGACAGTGCCAGTTTGATCAATTTACCGATCACCGACCTTGCGATGATCTTTGATGATTCGACTTGTGGTTTGCTGTCGATGGCGGAAGGCCGCCTCGCGGAGCTTGGGCGACCATTGGTGGCGAAGTTGAGCGATCTGGCGACGCCCTTGCCACAGTATGCGATCGAGCGTCCGGTGATGCACACCGATCTCATTCTGGCGACGATTGCACGGCACCTCAAGGTGAGCGTGATCGTGGGCGAGGGTGTGCAGGGCGACTTGTTGCGCGCGGTGCAGGAATTGACGCCGAGGGTGATCCAAAGGCGCATGGCCAGGTCTGAGGAAGCCGTGCCGGCGGGAACGGTTAAAATTATTTTTGCCAACGGCACGCAAAAGTCCGCATCGACCGCTGAGGCATTACGGCAAGGCGTCTTGTCGGCTGAGCCTAATTGAACTATCCTAAGGACGCATGATGTGCCTATCCTCCCGGGTCTCCATGAATTCCCGTACCGCTTTACTTGTTGCTTGCGCCTGCTTTGCAGCCCCTTGCCCAGTCTTTGCCGACATTTTCGTGATGAAATCCGGCAAGGAAATCGAAGGTCGACTTTTGGCCGAGGAGGACAATGCCTACAAGGTTGAGGTCAAGGTCACCTCGAGCATCAAAGACGAGCGGGTGATTCCGAAGGACGAGGTGCGGGAGGTGCGGCGCTCATCGGTCGCCAATGATGATTTTGCCAAAATTTCCAAACTCGTTCCCGTGCCGGACTTGCTCAGCAACCGCGACTACGAGCGCCGGATCCGCGAGGTGGAAAAATTTCTTAACATCAAGCCCGAGCCGGCTGAGTCCGACAAGGCCCAGGAGATGCTTGCCACACTCAAGCGCGAGGCCAAAGAAGTGCTTGCCGGCTCGCTCAAGATCAACGGCAAGATGGTGAGTGCCGCCGACTACCGCCAGGACGCCTACGATATGGATGCGCGGGTGGCGGAGATCCGGATCCGCCGCATGGTGGAGGCCGGTGCCTACATCGAGGCTTTGCGTGCTTACGAGGTTTTTGAAAAGGATTTCGCCAGCAGCGAGGTGCATGGAAATTTGGCGCCCTTGATGAGGCAAGTGTTTCGCGCGCATGTCTCGGAGCTCGATGACATGCTCACGACGCTGGATGCGCGGATCAGGGAGCGAGAGATCGGGCTGCAGCGGATGTCGGCGGTCGCGCGGCGCGATGCGGAGTTGGCGATTGCCGACGAGGCGGCGCAGTTGGAGGCGATCAATAAGGCGGAAAAGGATGCCAAGACCGCGTGGCTGACGGTGGATCCGTTTTTGAGGAAATCGATCGAGGAGGGGCTCAGCCATGCGCGCAAGGAGGAGGCCAAGTTTGCGGTCGTAGGTTCCCAAAAGATGGCCGAAGGTGGCAGGATTTTTCGGGATGCCTTGCGTTTGGTGCATTCGTCGGATAAAAACAGCCCGTCGATTGCAGCGGCCCTTGAAATGGTGAAAGCGGCGATGTTGCCCGAGCGCTACATGGCTCTTTTGCAGGCGGAGGCCGATGCCAAACCTGAGCCGCAGAAAGCCGAGGAAGTGCAGCCAAAGGAACCAGAGCCACAAAAAACCGAGCCGACAAAGGCGGTGACCGAAACCGCCAAGTAGGAAACGCCAAGTAGCCGACATTGACACCCCAACCAGCCCACCCTTTGCCATGTCCTCAACACGAAGTGCCAAGCGCAGCCGCAAGACCACCGAGACGCAGATTGATCTCTCGATCCTGATTGATGGTTCGGGCGAATCGACGATCGATACGGGCGTGCCGTTTTTCGATCACATGCTCACGCTGTTTTCCAAACACGGGCTTTTTGATCTCAACATCAGAACGGTCGGCGACATCGAGGTCGACATTCATCACACGGTCGAGGACACCGGCATCGTGCTGGGCGATTGCCTGCGTGAGGCGCTTGGTGGCAAGGAAGGCATCCGCCGTTACGGATGCGCGTATTTGCCGATGGACGAAACTCTGGCGCGGGTGGTGGTTGATTTGAGCAATCGTCCGCATCTCGAATTCCGCGCGCCGGCCGGCACGCCATCAGCGCCGAACATGCCGTTCACACTGGTCGAGGAATTTTGCCGCGCGTTGGCCTCCAACCTCCGGGCAAACATTCATGTCGAGTTGCTCTACGGCAGGGACGGTCACCACATCGCTGAGGCGATCTTCAAGGGTCTGGCGCGCGCGTTGCGCGACGCCTGTGAGATCGACCCGCGGGTCAAGGGCATCCCAAGCACCAAGGCCGCGCTGTGAAGGTTGCTCTGATTGATTATGGCGCGGGAAACTTGCGCAGTGTGGCCAATGCCTTGCGTACCTTGGGCCAGGAGCCGACGGTGGTGGCCGATGCCGCTGAGCTTGGTGATGCGACGCACTTGTTGCTGCCGGGCGTTGGTTCTTTTGGCGATTGCATGGCGCAGCTGGAGCAACGCGGACTTGCGGATCTGATTCGCGGCTGGGTATCCGCCGGGCGTCCATATTTGGGCATATGCCTTGGGTATCAGATTCTTTTTGATTCGAGCGATGAGAGTCCCGGCGTTGCGGGGCTTGGGCTGTTTCGTGGAAAGGTGAAACGCTTCGGTGATGTGCCGGGTGTGAAGATTCCGCACATGGGTTGGAATGCCGCGAGGCCTGCGAAACCCAATCTCAAAAATTGGGCGGGCTTGGGCGATGCACCGTACTTTTATTTTGTGCATTCGTATTTCCCGGTGCCGGAGGACGAGTCGATCATCGCCACGCGTACCGATTACGCAGCGGAAAATTTTGCATCATCGATCGAGTCGGGCGCCGTGTTGGCTTGCCAGTTTCATCCGGAAAAAAGCCAGGATGCGGGCTTGCGCCTGATCGGGAATTTCCTCGGTCTTTGAAGTCTACGCTCCACCTGCCAATTCGCAGGCGAGTTTGATGGCAGAGATCATCGATGACGGATCTGCGATGCCCTTGCCGGCGATGTCGAAGGCGGTGCCGTGGTCTGGGCTGGTGCGGATGACTGGCAGGCCGAGCGTGACATTCACCGCGTTGTCGAAATCGAGAAGCTTGAGCGGGATGAGTCCTTGGTCGTGGTACATTGCGAGTACCGCGTCGTGGGTGCCGCGTGCGGCATCGCGAAAAATCGCATCGGGTACGCCGGGGCCTTTGAACTGGGCGATGCCGAGCGCATTGAGTGCTTCAATCGCGGGTTGAATGATCCGTTCTTCTTCGTCGCCAAACTCGCCTTTTTCGCCGGCGTGGGGGTTGAGCCCGGCCACGGCGATGCGCGGGTGTTTGATGCCGCGTTGATGGAGAAACCCGGCGGTGAGTGTGCCGATGTTGACGATCGAATCCACGCTGAGAAGCTGCGGTACGCGCGAGAGCGGTTCGTGAATGGTCGTGAGGCCTACAGTCAGGTGATTGCCGGTGAGCAGCATGCCGAAATGCGTGACTCCGAAGGCATCGGCGAAAAATTCCGTTTGGCCGGGGAAGCGAAATCCTACGGCCTTGAGCTTGTGTTTGCAGACCGGTGCGGTGACCACGGCGGCAGCCTTGCCGATTTTGAGTTCGAGTGCGGCTTGTTCCAAACCCTCGAGTGCGGCGGTGGCGGATTGTTGGTCTGGCTTGCCCGGCGTGCCGGCTTTGCGGTTGCCGATGATTTCAAATTCGTGGTTGTGCGGGATTTCCGCAGACGCAAGGGCCTGATCGATAATTTCCGGGCCGATGCCGGCGGGGTCGCCGATGGTGATGAGGATGCGGGCCACGGCCGAAGATTCCCATGTTGCCATGTTCTGCCAAGTGGGAATGCATGTAAATTTCTAATCTCGCGGCTTGCCCGTGAAGTGACCCGCGAATACAAATATCTGCACATGGAACCCGAGCACATCCGGCTTTCGACCCCTGTCCGTACTTCCGATAGAGTGGTCGGTGATCCGCCCAGCCTTGGGCGGATTGAGCGTATGGCTGGCGGCAGGTTGCGCAGGTCGCGGCGTCACTTGTCCGGTCCTGAACGCGACTCGAGAAGGGGCAGGAAGCATCGCCACAGTAGCAAAGTGGTGCGGGGTGGGACATTGTTGATCGCCTTTGTCACGATCCTTGTGATGGTTGCGATATTCGGTGGATGGATGCGCAATCGACAACAGCAGAGCGAGTTTGTGGAATTTGAAATGCTCGCGAAGCCGCAGGTGGTGGATCGCGTTGAGTCGCGCTTCATGTCGCCGAGCGAAGAAGAGGCGCGAGCGATTGTTGCGAGGGCGCTTGCGGCGAAGGATGAGATAGCCGTGCGCGAGAATTTTCATTTGGCTGCCAGCACACCGGATGAGGTGTTGGCATTTCTACGGGATGAGGAGGAGCGGAGTGGGCCAGCGCGCGTTGACAATTGGCTTGGGAGCGTCGATCCCAACAACACCTTGGTTGAGGGGGTGGTCGTCAAGCGCTCCAAGGATGACGATGAAAGCTCCGCCATCGCGATGTTGACGCCGGATCAAACGGGCATCTGGCGTCTTGATTTTGATTCATTTGCTGGCAAGTGCCAGCCATCTTGGGAGTCCTTTGTTTCCGGTGAGGCGGGCGAGGGGATTGTGCGTGTTTGGTTTTCGGCGGACAACTACTTCAATGGTCCGTTTGTGGATGACGAGCAATGGCTGTGCTATTCGATGGCCCGATCGGGTTCGGATGAGATTGTTTTCGGCTATTGCCACAAGGGTTCGCCTCAAGCGAACGCCATGGAGGACATCATGGAAAGGTTGCGGATGAAGGGAAAGGTCAACGCGACTTCGTTCCGTGTGATGCTTGCGATTTCGAGGCCCGAGGGCGCAGAGAAGCGGCAATTTGAGATCAAGCGGGTATTGGCCGAGGATTGGTTGCTGACGGAAAAGGCCTTCGATGGATTGCTTGATCCGGTCAAGTGAACGGGGTTTTTTCTCGGCACTTGCCATTCGCAATCAGTTTTTCCAATCTCGCGCTCATGGCGAAGACATGGATGAGGATGGCCGCGCTGGCGGGCATGGCGATGGGGTTGACGCATTGCGGCGTTACATCCGGCGGGCCCGGAAACATGGGTGGGCCGACAGTGGAAGAGCGGGCTGCGAAGATTGCATCGGAGCCGGCCGGTAATTTTTACTACGGACGCAGGTACTTTGTCGAAAAGACCCGCTTCTGGGGTTATTTGCGCGAGCCGAGGCAGGATTGGAACCGCGCCAAGCTCGTGATGATGCGCGAGGACAAGAAGCGGGTGCCTGATCGTTTCCACGAGGATGGCCCGCCAGGAAGGCGCTACGCGCAGGACAACAACTTCGAGTATCGGATCCGCGGCAACTACACCGGCCGCGAAGTTTACGATCCGAACAGCAACCAGTTTTTGCCGGAGTTCATGCTCACCGGATACGAGGTGCTCGATCAGCGGCCGGGGTGGCTCTTCAAGCCAAGCGACCGCTACAACCGATTTCGCATCACCTTGCTGCCGCGCTGACCCCCGCGGCGTCGTTTCATCACGCGTAGGATGACTCGACACGACGCGCGACATCGCGGTAGCCGTAGTCGACTTCGTAGATTTGCTTGAAGCAATCGAGGGCAGATTTTTTGTCGCCCATTTCCTCGTGGATGAGTCCCTTTTCGTAGAGGACTTCCTTCTTGGTGCCGTCCATCGCGTGGAGGTCGGCGAGCGCATCGGAGAGTTGTTTGATCGAAAGGTCGAACATCGCCTTGCCCTTGAAGGTGCGGCCGAGCAGGAGGAGGACCTTGGTGCGGATGTGCGGGTTGCGGGTGGCCTGCTGGAGGTGGGGGATGGCCGCGCTGAGGTCGCCGGACTGGTAGAGTGCGTTGCCGAGCTCGTAGCGCAGTTGCGGGTCGGTGGGGTTTTGGTCGACGCGGCGTTTGGCTTCCTGGACTTGTTCCGTGAGACGATCGTGGCGGCGTTGTTCGAGGGCGGCGCGGAGTTCCGCGTTGTCGGGATCGGCGGCCACGGCACTTTCGAGAGTACGCAGGTCGGCTTCGATCGCCTTGTCGTTCATCGCCGAGGCCTTGGACTCGAGGGCGACATCGCCGGTGCTCAGTGAGAACGCCCACTGGTAGAAATTGTGCGCGTTGTGCCAATCTTCGAGTTGTTCGTAGATGCCCGCGAGTTCCTTGACCGTGGCGAGCTGGTTTGGGTTGGCGTTGTATTTTTCGATCGTCTTGTCGCGGCGATCCTCGAGTTGCTCGCGGGTGAGTCCGGTGCGAGAGGATTTTTCGAGTTCCTCAAACTGCGAGGTGTCGCGCATCAGGTCGCGCATGCTGGCATTTTCGTCCCAGCGTTGTTTTTGCATCGAGGCGCGGGCGGAGG
>JBIKIK010000102.1:0-6177 GCA_044361655.1 Luteolibacter sp.
CCGCCCCCGCCATCGCCGAACTTTGCCGCACCCACGGCTTCCGCTTCTGCGACCGCCTCCACATTCGACTCTGGGGCGACAAACGCGGGGTTTGAACGGCTAAGACGGCACGCCGATTCACAAGGCCGCCGCAAAAAATTTCACAAAAAAATAATTTATTTTCAGCCTGTACCTACAATTGTCCCACCCCTCCGGTTAACTTGGGTCCACATATGAACCCCAACCACACCGAAATCGCATTCATCCTCGACCGCTCGGGCTCCATGGCATCGATGGTCGAGCCCGCCATTACAGGCTTCAACAGCTTGCTCTCCGAACAACAATCACTCCCCGGCAGCGCCTACTTCAGCCTCGTGCTTTTTGACGATCACTACGAGGTCCCTGTTTCTTCGATGCCAATCGCAGAAGTGTTGCCACTCAACACCAGCACCTATCAGCCCCGCGGCTCCACCGCATTGCTCGACGCGATCGGGCGCACCATCGACGAACTCGGCGCAAGGCTTGCCAACACCCCGGAAGCGGATCGACCCGGTCAAGTGCTCGTTGCCATCCTCACCGATGGCGAAGAAAACGCCTCACGGCAATTCACCTGGAAGGACATCTCTGATCGCATCCGCCATCAGACCGATGTCTACCAGTGGCGCTTCCTCTTCCTCGGCGCCAATCAAGACGCTATTGCCACCGCTTCGCGGATGAGCATCCGCGTCGAGGATTCGGCCAATTTCTCAATGGACGAGGATTCGTATAGCTCGGGCAAGTCGGCCCTCAACCGCAAGATGAAGGCGCTCCGCAAACACGCGCAAGGCATCCGCGACGCGGAAACGATGAGTGACATGAACCACAGCCTCGAAAAACTCCGCATGATGGAGGAGGCCCTGCGCAGAAGCAAAAATCACTGAGGCATAAACACATCAGCGCATCCGCGTCACTCTCATGCGCTCGGCCATCACAAGCGCCTGAAAACGCTGGAAGTCCTCCTCACGCCCGGCGGATGAAAGCAGATACTGGTACTTCGGCCAGTGCTTCATCTCGCCGAGTGCGTTCTTCATCCGAAGCTCAATCACCGCATCCGCATCCGTGCCGCGCGCCGACAATCTCGCGCGCAATTCTTCCTCGCTCGGCGGCATGACAAAGAGATCCACAAAACTCCGGCGAATCTCCGCCTGCTCGCAGGCCCGCACCTGATCCGCGCCCTGCACATCGATGTCCATCACGACATCCACCCCCGATTCGAGATACGAAAGCACCTCGGACTTGAGCGATCCGTAAAAATTTCCATGCACGGTCGCGTGCTCCAGAAAATCCCCCGCATCCAAACGCTTTTGGAAATCGGCCCGATCAAGAAAATGATAGTCACGGCCATTCACCTCACCCGGCCGCGGCTCGCGCGTCGTGCAGGAAATCGAATAATGGACCTCACCCATCTCCTCCAGTTTTCGGCACAAGGTGGTTTTTCCCGAGCCCGATGGACCCGATACAACGAGTAAAATTCCGAAGCGTCCGGACATGCCAGTCATGATGCCCATGCCCGCGCCGCTGGCAATCCGCGAGTGACCGAAACTTCAGCGCCGGCACTTCTCAAGCAAGTCACCAAGAAAACGCGTGATGTCCACCAGCGCGTCGCGATACTCAGAGTCGCCCAGCGGCGCAAGATCCGCACGGCAGCACTCAAGCAAATCAAGCGCCACCTCGACCGCCGACTCGATCGAAGCATCGTATCCGTCCACGCCCAAGAGCTCCGGCAAATCGAGCGACTCGTGATCGCTGATCCGCTGCGCCAACATGGCCCGCTGCGACTCGCTCGCGGTCTCGAGCAAATTTAAAATCGGCAGCGTCAGCTTACCCTTCACCAAATCGGTGCGCAAAGTTTTACCCACCACTTCCTCCGACCCGACCAAATCAAGGCAGTCGTCGTAAATCTGATACGCGGTTCCCAACCTCATTCCGTAATCGTAAAGACGATCCGCATCCGCCGCGCTCATTCCCGACAGCGTGCCAGCCAAACCACTAGAAGCCGCAAACAAGGCGCCGGTTTTCATGCCGATGACCTTGAAATAATCGTCCTTGGTAAAGGTCGGATCAAACCGCCGCTGCGTTTGGATGATCTCACCCTGACACACTTCCCGCGCAGCCTTGCCGACCTTACGACAAATTTCGATGCTGTTAAAATCCGTCGCCAAAGTCAGAGCGTGTGAAAACAAGGCATCACCCAACAACACCGCCAATGAGTCACCCCACTTGGCATTCGCCGTCGGCACCATGCGCCGCGTCACGGCATCGTCGATGATGTCGTCGTGAACCAGCGTCGCCATGTGGATCAGTTCGAAGATCACGCCGAGCTTGATGTGATCATCATTTACGCCGCCTGCCGCACCACCGATCAAAATCGAGAGCGCCGGCCGGATTCGTTTGCCCGAGGTGTTGCACACATAGGCGATGTACGGCTCGATCGCCGAATCAAAGCCGCGCACCTGCTCACGGATCTGAACCTCCACCCGCTCCAAATGCGGGCGGACCAATTCGAAGGGAAAAAGATTTCCGCCGGAAGGCGTTGCGTCGGTGGCCATGCTTAAGTGCGGCGAACAAGCCACAATCCCGCCACATCCGCAATGCGGATCTTGCCACACAACGCGGAAAAGCCCCAATCGACTTGCGGTGTAATGATCCGCAGCACATAACTCACCCATTCGCATGAACATCGAGCCGATCGCCACGGTCAGCACTTGCTTTGGCAGCAAGTTCGCCACTCCGCGTCAACCCGGCCTCTGCCCGAGCGCCTGGGGCGAGCTGATGTTTCATCCAGCTTACCGCAATGCGGATTCGACCCGCGGCATCGAGGGTTTCTCCCACCTCTGGCTCATTTTCGGATTTCACGAAACGATCGAGCAAGGTTGGAAACCCACCGTGCGTCCTCCCCGCCTCGGCGGCAATGAACGAGTCGGCGTCTTCGCGAGCCGCTCCACCTTTCGCCCCAACGGACTCGGCCTATCATTGGTGACACTCGAAGGCATCGACACCACCTCGCCCGATGGCCCCATCCTCAAACTTGGCGCTATCGATCTCATCGATGGCACGCCCATCTACGACATCAAACCCTATCTACCCTACGCCGAAGCCATACCCAAGGCCCGCTCTGGCTTCGCCCAAGAGGAAATCCCAAGACTGAAAGTGGAAATCGACGAGAGCGCCAAATCCGATTTCAAAAAACTCCCCACCCGCGCCCAAAACCTCATCCTCGAAGCGCTCTCACTCGACCCACGCCCCGCCGTGCAAGCCCACCAAGAAGACCGCACTTTTGGCGCCATACTCTGCGGCAAAAATGTGCGCTTCACCATCAAGGAGAAAACCTGCCGGATCACTGACATGACCAATGTCACCCGCGAATGAATCATATCGAGCAACCACACCTGCCAGCGGCCGTACCATTCGACCACGATCGACCTAGTCAATGATCCGCCGCATCGGAATCATGTTGGAATACTCAAAGCCCTGCTTTTTGAAGAATTCCTGCGACTCGGCGCTGATCCGATCGGTCAACAGCGTGATGCGTTTGAAGTTTTTCTTTTTGGCAAAATCGACGACATAATCGACCAGCATCGCACCATAACCCTGCCCTCGGTGATCGGGATGAATCACCACATCTTCGAGCAAAATCACAAAGCCCCCACGCGCGGTGGAGATCGTGAAAAGCAAATTCACCATGCCAAAGATCCGATCCTTGTTGCGAACCACAAAAATGCGACCGCGGCTCGGCTGCTCAAGGATCAACCTCAAGCCTCGCTCCTGCAGCGCACGATCAGGCGTAAAATCACCCGAACGGGAAAACAACTCCATCACCAGCTCGGTCAGTGCCGGAAGGTCCTCGATCGTCGCAGGCTCAACCCGCGGCGGATCCTCGACCTCACCATTTTTTCCCATTGCCATGTTCGTGCTCACAGAAGATTTCACGCACAATTTTGCCCCAAAGGCACGCATTTTCCCACCGCCCCCCCGCACCAGCTTCAATCAGCGCCCGGCCGGAGATCGGGCCGCATGACCCTTGTCCTCCGCTCGGCCTGCTCTTGCTTCCACTGGCGGATCCGCTCGTGATGACCGGAAACCAGCACCTCCGGCACCTTCATCCCCCGGAAATCCAAGGGCTTGGTGTAGCACGGCGCCTCCAACAAATCCGGCTGTGAAAATGATTCGTCCTGCGCCGAACGCTCATCACCCAAGGCCCCAGGCAAGAGCCGAATCACCGCATCACACAACACCGCCGCCGCTAAGGCACCATTGGTGAGAATGTAATCACCAATGGAAATTTCATCGTCCACCAAGGCCTCGATCACCCGCTGATCCACCCCTTCATAGTGACCGCACAAAATCAACAGATGCTCCTCGCCCGCAAGTTCACGCGCCACCGCCTGCTTGAAAGACCGGCCTTGAGGGGTCATCAAAATCACGCGTGTCTTCGGCCGCTTCAAGGCCTCCACCGCCGCAAACAAAGGCTCGGGCCGCAGCACCATACCCTGCCCGCCACCACAGGGAGCCTCATCCACACGGCGGTGCTTGTCCTCCGACCAATCCCGCAACTGGTGACCCATCACCTCGACCAAACCCGCCGCACGCGCGCGCTGGATGATCGAATCACTCAATGGCGCCAGCGCCACCTCAGGAAAAAGCGTCACGATGTCGATTCGCATGACCCCACCCTAAACGCGACCGATCGCTTGCCAACCATCTTCGCGCGGCGATGATGTGAATTTTTTTTAAAATTTTGCGCCGCCAGTCTTTCAAAAAAACCCTATTTTTTAAGCTTAAAAAATCATTCGGAGGCTTGACATCGCCGCGCGTTTCCAGCATTCAATGCGCATGGCAACCAAAGCTACCACCGTTAAAGACAAGTACTCGAAGACCCAGATCGTCGACAGCATCGCAACCAGCACCGAGCTCAGCCGCAAGCAAGTGGCTTCGGTTCTCGAAGCGCTCACTGGTGTGATCGAAGGTCACATCAAGAAAAACGCGGTCGGAGAATTCGTTCTCCCCGGCCTTCTCAAGGTCACCACCGTTCGCAAGCCTGCCGTCAAGGCACGCAAGGGCATCAACCCCTTCACCAAAGAAGAAGTGATGTTCAAGGCCAAGCCAGCCACCACCGTGGTTCGCATCCGTCCGCTCAAGAAACTCAAGGACATGGCACTCTGATCCCATCGTGGCGCATGCACGGCATGCACCGATGAATGCAACAGCCTTTCCGGTCATTCCGGAAAGGCTGTTTCTTTTGGCGGAAATCCAAATTCATTCAAACCATCCACCGACTGAAAATAAGATGGGGCAACATGCTCCAAAACACGATTTTTTTGCGTCCCCACGCGGATAGGGCTTTGACCTCTGTCGGGGATGGTTCATGGTCTGCCGGTCATGCGTTTCTCCGGCACCCACACCGCCCTGATCACTCCGTTTTGCGACGGCTCCATTGATGTCCCCGCCTTCGAGGCCCTCATCGAACGGCAAATCGCCGCCGGCATCGACGGCATCGTGCCAGTCGGCACCACCGGCGAGTCACCAACCCTCGATACGAAGGAACACCTCGAAGCGATCCGCCTCGCCGTGAAGTTTGCCGCTGGCCGCTGCGAAGTCATCGCCGGCACCGGGGCCAACGCCACCAGCGAAGCGATCGAGCTCACCAAAGAGGCGGAAAAAATCGGCGTCACCGGCTCACTGCAAGTTTGCCCTTATTACAACAAGCCATCGCAGGAAGGCCTCTACCAGCACTTCAAAACCATCGCGCGCGAAACGAGCCTGCCCATCATGCTCTACAGCGTACCCGGACGCTCGGTCGTGGAAATTTCTCCTGAAACCACCGCCCGCCTCGCTGCCGATTGCCCGAATGTGGTCGCCATCAAGGAAGCCGGCGGCTCGGTCGATCGCATCAGCCAACTGGTGCAAGTCGTGCCGGAAAATTTCGCCATCCTCAGCGGCGACGACCCACTCACGCTGCCCTTCATCTCCTGCGGTGCGAGTGGTTTGGTTTCCGTCGCCGCAAATCTCGTCCCCGATGTCATGGCACGCCTCGTCCGCGCCTGCCTCAATGGTTCCTTCGACGAAGCACTCGAGCTTCAGAAAAAATACTACACACTCATGCGCGGCCTCATGACGCTCGATGTGAACCCGGTGCCGATCAAATCCGCCGTTGCCCTC
>JBIKIK010000103.1:0-6152 GCA_044361655.1 Luteolibacter sp.
CTCGGCCTCAAGGACCGCCTGCCAAGCATGAGCGAAAACGAGGCGCTCGAAATGCTCTCGACCCACGGCAATCTCGTGAAGCGCCCCTTCGTCATCGGCGATGGCACCGCGCTCGCCGGCTTCAAGGAGCCGGCATGGAAAAGCGCGCTGTTGAAGTGAACGCGCGCCCCTTCACATCGGCGCAATGCGGCTGTCGAGTTGGAAGACTTGCCCTGAAGTATTGGGCATTTGGTGATGGAGAAATCGGATGAACTCCGCGGCGTGTGCGCAGGTGTTGAAGCGGCCAAGCGTGTGGTCGGCGAGGATTTGCTCGCGGCGCATTGGAGTGACGTCCGAGGTCATGGCGGTTTCGAGAAAGCCAGGCAGCACTGCGTTGATCCGAACATTTGAAGGCCCATGCTGCGTTGCGAGATCTGCGGCGAGGCCAAGCAAAGCGGCTTTGGCGGCGGCGTAGGGGGCCTGACCCCGCGGTGGTCGCAGCGCCGAAAAACTTGAGATCAGCACGATGTGACCACGGCGGTGTTCGATCATGTTTGGAAGCACCGCACGGATGCAAGAAAGCGCGCCGGTGAAATTGATCGACCATGTTTCGTCCCATGCCTCTTCGCTGAGATGGCCAAGCGATGCGTCGCGCGTGATGCCTGCCGCGCAGACCAGCAGGTCGATGTCACGACCTTCAAAAAAACACCGCACTTGTGCGGGATCCCTTACATCAAGATCGCGGCTGCCAGGTGCGGCGATCGACCAATCTGGTGCGGCAAGCGCCTCGGCGATGGCCGTGCCAAGTCCGCCGGTGCCGCCGGTGATCACTGCTTGATGGGTCGCTGCCTGCATGGTGTTTCAAAATGTGCCGTGACAGCGACGCGGGCATGCATCAAGCCAGCGATTGCCGTGCCGCTTGCAGCGTGTTCTTCATCAGCATCGCAATGGTCATCGGCCCAACACCGCCGGGCACGGGAGTGATCGCCGAACAAAGCGGTGCGACTTCTTCAAAGGCCACATCGCCAGTGAGGCGATAGCCGGATTTTTTCGATGGATCGGCCACGCGGTTGATGCCGACATCGATGACGACCGCACCGGGCTTGACCCAATCGGCCTTGACCATTTCGGGTCTGCCGACAGCGGCGACGAGGATGTCAGCGCGGCGGCAGATTGCCGGAAGATCGCGTGAGCTCGAATGCGCGATAGTGACGGTGGCGTTGGATTTTTTGGAAACCAAAAGCAGCGCCATCGGTTTGCCGACGATCATGCTGCGGCCCACGACCACCGCCTCAGCGCCGTTGGTTTCGATGCCGGCGACTTCGAGCAACTTCATGCAGCCTGCGGGCGTGCAGGGGACAAATCCTGTCGGGTCTTCGAGCGCGAGCTTGGCGACATTTTCCGGATGAAAGCCGTCGACATCTTTGCGCGGATCGATCGCGCGGATGATATCCTCTTCGTTGATGTGTTTCGGTGGTGGCGATTGCACGAGGATGCCGTGGATCGCGGGGTCGGCATTGAGATCGCGCACGACCTTGAGCAGTTCGTCTTGCGTCGTGCTCGCAGGCAACTCGATCTTGCGCGAAAAAATTCCGAGCTCTCCGCAGGTGCGAACTTTGGATCCGACATACACATGCGAGGCCGGATCATCGCCGACCAGCACGACCGCGAGGCCGGGCGTGGTGCCGCGGGATTTGAGGGCTTCGACCTCCGCGCGGCACTCATCGAGCACGGCGGCGGCCACGGATTTTCCATCAAGCAATCGGGGTTGGTTCATAGGGTTGGTTGAAAAAATTTTTACGCATCGTCGGTGCCGGATACGAGCAGCGATTCAATTTTGAGCCGCTCGTTTTCCAAGGCCTCGGCATCAAGGCCTTTTGACACAAGCAGCGGTTCGCCAAAGGTGACGGACACGCGGCTGAACGGACAAGGGATCACGAAGCGGTCCCAGGTACCAAGCCGCCATGCCGAAGAGAATCGCACATGCACTGGCACGATCGGCGCGCCGGTCGCCTCGGCAAGTTTGATCGCTCCCGCCTGCACCTTGTAGCGTGGGCCACGCGGGCCATCAGGCGTGAGGCAAACATCCTGCCCGGCTTCCAGCGCGCGCTTGAGGCCAACCAAGGCGGCCACCGCACGGCGCGATGAGGATCCGCGAATCGCTTCGAAGCCAAACACCGCCATTGCATTTGCGACCATGTCGCCATCGCGGCTCGCGCTGGTGAGAATGCTAACCCGGCGCTTGCTGCGAAGCATTTTGAGCCATACCCCCGGCACGACAAAAAACCGGCTGTGCCAGAGCATCAGGATGATCGGCGGCACCGGGGTGTTCGGATCGCCAATGCGGCCGGGGTTGTGCAGATCGACCCGCAGCGTCGCGGTCGTGAGTTTCATCGCCCAGCCCAAGAGCTTGCCGAGCAACCTCGATTTCCAATCGCCACAGATCTCGAGCCTCGTTTTCCTCTTCGTGCTCATGGGGTGGAATTGGCCGGGCCGTTGGTCTGGGAAATGGGGTTCAAAATCATCGGTCATGGCCGCACGCTGCGATCCGCCGGACGGCAGGGGCCGAGTGTCGACAATGCCAGCGCAATGACAAGCCTGCGGCCAACAACCGCTTTCTTTTGCCTTGCAGCGAGGCCCGCGACACCTAATCTCATGCCCCATGAGGCTGTTGGCAGCTGCTTGAAAAATTTTCCGAATCCGGAACAAGCCTCCTCAGGCAAGCACCGCGAAAGAGCCCCAAGGATCCACGAACACTCCAAACATCCCCCTCGCATCCATGACCCGCATCGCCTCCGCACTCGTCCTCGCCAGCGTCGCCCTGATGGCCGCATCCTGCTGCTGCACCAGCGATTCCAAGCCGCCGAAGCTCCGCCCGCTCCCGCAGTTCCAAGAAATCCAAGGAGAAGCCCCGGCCGCTCCGCAGGTCCACTACGCGAAGTAAGTTTCCCCTGCTCCCAGCCGAAAGCGCTCTTCCGCACTGCGGTCGGGCGCTTTCGCGCATGGTCATTCCACCGATTCGGGCTTTCCATTTGGCATGCCACCTGCGAGAGTCTCCAGACATTCGTTTTTCATGAAGCCACGCCAGACGATCGATGAAAGCTCACGCTTCAGGGGAAGCGTGAGGCACTATCATCGTGCCGCCAACCCGGAGGGCAAAAACTGGGATGCTTGGGTCAATGGCACGGTCACGGTTCGCGGAAAATCAAAAAATTGGCTGAAAATTTTACTCGCCATCATTGCGAGCCTCGCCCTGCTGGGGGTGATCGTCGGGCTCTTCATCGAGCTGCGCTGAAGCCGCAATTTCCAGCCCGTCGCACGCCGATGCGCATGCGGCTTTGACATTTCCTTTCTGCAAAGGCAGTTTTCCCGCCCGCCACCAACCCCGGCGGTCTGTTCACCATGGGAAAAAATCTCTTCCAGAAAGTTTGGGACGCCCACACCGTTGGCACGCTTGCCGACGGACGCACGCAACTCTTCATCGGCACCCACCTGATCCATGAGGTCACTTCGCCGCAAGCCTTCGGCATGCTTCGCGACCTCGGCCTCAAGGTGAAGTTCCCGCAGCGCACCTTTGCCACCGTCGACCACATCGTGCCAACGATCGACCAAGACGCGCCGCAAGACCCGCTCGCTGCGGAAATGATGCAGGCGCTGCGCAAAAATGCCGATGACTTCGGCGTCACTTATTTCGACCTCGCGTCGGGCAAACAAGGCATCGTCCATGTCGTCGGCCCCGAGCAAGGCATCACCCAACCCGGCACCACGATCGCCTGCGGCGATTCGCACACCGCCACGCACGGAGCGTTCGGCGCGATCGCTTTCGGCATCGGTACCACGCAAGTGCGCGATGTGCTGGCTTCTCAAACACTCGCGCTCGAGGCCCTCAAAGTCCGCCGCATCGAAGTCAATGGCGACCTCCGCCCCGGAGTCTACGCAAAGGATGTGATCCTTTACATCATCCGCCTGCTTGGTGCCAAAGGCGGCATCGGCTATGCCTACGAATATGCCGGCGATGTCTTCGACCGCATGTCGATCGAAGAACGCATGACCGTTTGCAACATGTCGATCGAAGGCGGCGCACGCTGCGGATATGTGAATCCCGACGCCAAGACCATCGCCTATCTCAAGGGTCGCCCCTATGTCGACATGAGCGACTTCGACGCCACCGCCGCGCGCTGGTTGTCCTTTACCTCCGACGCGGATGCGAAGTTCGACGACATCGTGCGCATCAACGCCGCCGATATCGAACCCACCGTCACTTGGGGCATTTCGCCCGACCACGGGATTTCGATTTCCGAAAGCATCCCAGATCCCGCTAAAGCATCATCGCCGCAGGAGAAGGCCTCGATCGACGAGGCTCTTGCCTACATGAAATTGCCCGCAGGCACGCCGATCAAGGGTGTGAAGATCGATGTCGCTTTCATCGGCTCCTGCACCAATGGTCGCATCTCCGACTTCCGCGAAGTGGCGAAATTCATCCAAGGCCACCGCGTCGCAGCAGGCGTCAAAGCGATCGCCGTCCCCGGTTCGCAAATCGTCGCGATCCAGTGCGAACAGGAAGGCATTCCGGAAATTTTCCGTGCCGCCGGCTTCGAATGGCGCGGCGCCGGATGCTCGATGTGCCTCGCGATGAATCCCGACAAGCTTGTCGGTGATCAACTTTGCGCCTCATCCTCGAACCGCAATTTCAAAGGCCGCCAAGGCTCGCCCACCGGCCGCACCGTGCTGATGTCGCCCGTGATGGTCGCCGCCGCCGCCATCAACGGCAGCATCGCCGATGCCCGCGAGGTCTTTGATCTTCAGCAGATCGCTGTCGCGTAAGCCACAAACGCGATTATTACCGCATTAACCAATCAGCAATTCACACTCCACCATGCCCCTCGATCCCGTCACTCAAGTTTCCGGCCGCGCCGTTTTTATTCCAGGCGCCGACATCGATACCGACCGCATCATCCCCGCGCGTTTCATGAAGTGCGTCACCTTCGACGGACTCGGCGAATTCGCGTTTTATGATGTGCGCTTTGATTCCGAAACCGGTGAGAAAACCGATCACCCGCTCAATGATCCGCGCTTCGAAGGTGCCTCGATCCTGTTGGCGGGCGAGAACTTCGGCTGTGGCTCGTCGCGCGAGCATGCACCACAGTCGCTCAAAAAATTCGGCTTCAATGGCGTCGTTGCCGAGTCGTTTGCGGAGATCTTCTTCGGCAACTCGACCACGCTGGCGATGCCCTGCGTGATCGCCTCGGCCGCCGACATCGCCGCACTGCGCGATGCAGTCGAGAATGATCCGGCAACCACCGTGACGATTGATATCGATGCCCTGCGTGTGCGGAGCTCAGGCGGACTCGACTTCGCTGTCACCATGCCCGACTCGGCCCGCGATGCTCTGGTCTCCGGTCGCTGGGATCCAATCCAAGAGCTGCTCGACAGCGAATCCGCCATCGAGGCAAAGGCGCGCGAATTGCACTACGTTTGATCCGCCCTCGGGGCATTCATCCATCACGCAAAAAAGCCGCAGCGTTCGATCGCTGCGGCTTTTTTGTTGAGTTGCGGTTCATGCGCCGTGAAGGCGCCGCCATGCTTACTTGCGGGCGGCTTCTTCGCGGGCCTTGGCCTTGGCGATGACATCGTCCGAAACATTTTTCGGACATGGTGCGTAGTGGCTGAACTCCATGGAGAACTGGCCACGGCCGGAGGTCATCGTGCGAAGGTCGCCGATGTAACCAAACATCGCGCTGAGTGGTGCCTCGGCCTTCACGCGGATGCCGCCCGGAGTTGGCTCCTGACCTTGGATCATGCCGCGACGGCGATTGAGGTCGCCGATGACGTCGCCGACTTTTTCCTCTGGCGCGAACACATCGAGCTTCATCATCGGTTCAAGCACTTGGGGCGCGCACTTGACCATGGTTTGGCGATAAGCGGCTTTCGCGGCGATTTCGAAGGCGATGGACGAGGAGTCGACCGCGTGGAAACCACCGTCGGTGAGGGTGACCTTGAAATCGAGGCAGGGGTAGCCGGCAAGTGGTCCCTTGTTGACAGAGGACTTGAAGCCCTTGTCCACGGCGGGGATGAATTCCTTGGGGACGTTACCACCGACGACTTTCGATTCGAAGATGAAGCCGGAGCCAGTTTCGCCGGGCTCGATGGTGTAGTCGATTTTCGCGAACTGA
>JBIKIK010000104.1:0-6038 GCA_044361655.1 Luteolibacter sp.
GCACCCGTGAGCTTGAGATAAGGGATATTTTCGCGAAACAAGTGTGCCTCGATCAATGCCAGCATGCTGGTGAACTGCGAGAATATCAAAATCCGCCGACCTTCCTCGATCAGCACCGCGAGCAACTCGGTGAGGAAATCGAGCTTCGCCGATTCGTGAATCGTGTTGGCAAACTCATCCGGCAAAAGCCGCGGATCGCAACAAATTTGCCGCAGCTTGAGCAGGGCATCGAGAAAGACGATCTGGAAGTCGCTGCCGCCGCGCGCGGCGATCGCTTCACGCACACGCTTGTTCATCGTCGCGCGCACGGTTTCGTAAAGGTCCTTCTGCGCGGTGTGCAGTTCGATGAGGTGCACCAATTCGGTCTTGGGCGGCAGTTCCTTCGCGACCTGATCCTTCGTGCGGCGCAAAATGAGCGGCGCGACACGCTGTTTGAGCACCTCGTTGCGCTCAACATCGCCATCCTTTTCGATCGGCTTGCGAAATCGGGTGTTAAAAGCCTCTTCAGAGCCGAGAAATCCGGGCACCAGAAATTTCATCAGGCTCCACAACTCTCCAAGGTGGTTCTCCACTGGCGTGCCGGAAAGACAGAGGCGATGCCGTGAATCAAGCCTGCAGGCCGCCTGCGCGACCTTTGCCCGAGGGTTTTTGATGTTCTGAGCCTCGTCGAGGACGACCAAATGGTACGAGAATCCTAGTAGTTTCTCGATGTCGCGATGAAGCAAGGCAAAGGAGGTCAGCACGAGGTCCGCATGCGGGATCGAACGCAGGTACTTCAAACGATCCGGACCATTGAGCACGAGTACGCGCAAGCCTGGCGTGAACTTTAGCGCCTCGGCCCGCCAGTTCGGAACCACTGATGTTGGCGCGACCACCAAGCTTGGCATGCCACGCGAGCGGCCCGATTCTTTTTCCGCGAGAATGTGCGTGAGCGTCTGCAAGGTTTTGCCCAGCCCCATGTCGTCGGCCAAAATCCCGTGCAGCCCATGGCTCGCGAGAAATTGCATCCAGCGAAATCCCGCAAGCTGGTAGTCACGCAAGGTCGCGCGCAATCCCTCGGCGGGCGGCACGGCCTCGATGCCGGAAAAATTCCGCAGTTTAGTCGAGAGTTCGGCAAGGTCGGGCGGCGCATCGATGCCAAGATCGCCAAGCCCAGCGAGGGACGCGGCGTCGAGGACATGAACCCGCGTTTTCGAGGGAAATTTCGGATCAATCAGCGTCGCAAGATGATGCAAAATCCGCCTCACTCGCCCGATCGGAAGCTTCAACGCATCGCCGTTCGGCAAGGGCGCGTAAATGTGCCCGAGATCCGGGCGATCAAGGGTCTCCTCAAGAAAATCATTCTCCAACAACTCGGCAAGAATCGGCAAAAGGTCGTGACGCTCACCACCGACATCAAAGCCAACCGAAAGGCTGAACCATCCGCCTTCCACCGGCGCAAGCTCGCTGTCCCACTGCGAGGGATCGGCCTCGAAAACCCGGTGGCCAACATTGTCATCCACACTCACTCGCCAGCCCAATCCCTCCAATCGCGCAATCATCTCGCCGCGGAATTGATGCCAAAAGGCATCCACCGGCACACGGCCGGGATCGGGAAACCAACGGTCACGCGGCGCTTCGTCGCGGGCATCGCGTGATTTGAGGTTGATGAGAAATCGCCAAGCCGAATTAGACTGCAATGAGGAAAGGCCGGTATCGATCAGTTGCTGAGCGGCGGCATTTTCTGCAGCGGCATTGTGTTCGATCAAGGCTCTGCGACCATTCGCCAACATCACCTCGCTGGTCCAGCGAGGCATAGTGCCGCGCAAGGAACTACGATGACCATCGTAATTCACCGTCGCCTCGGCAAAGATCCATTCCGAGGTGTCGGCCTGACCCAGCGACTGCAACAAGAGCCGCGAGGTTCGGTCGGCCGCCTCGCGCGTGACATGAAGCTCAAAAACTGGACTCGAAGAAATTCGCAGCAGACCTGCCGGCGGATTCGCCGCCAGAGGCACATCTTTCGGCAAGGCCGCTGCCACGGCTGCCTTGACCCCGCCACCCGCGAGCGAGGCAAGGTTGCGCTCCTTGGCAGCGCGCAAGATCAAGGCCGCGGCATGATGACAAAAGGCCCCGACTTCGCAGGAACACGAGCTTTCAAAATCCCACTCATCTCCATCCCGCCAAAACTCCACCTTCGCCTCCTCCCCGGCCACGATTCCTTCCAGCGCGAAAGAACCAGACGCCACTTCTTCCAGTCGCAGGTTTTTAGCCTTGGAAACAAACGACCCCGCCACCGCCAGCACCTCTTCGTCAAATCGCCGCCGCCACGCGAGGTCGCGAAAAAACATCGAAGCGGAAATCTCGTCGGGCACGCCTCGAGAGCTTCAAGATAGCAGGATTTTAGTCAAGCAAGCGAGACCCTCACCCCAGCAAAGCCCCGAAGCCGCAGAACAATTTTGAGTCGACGGGCGGCTTGGCGGGCAATGGCGCGTCGTGGTCGAGGTGCGCGTGACAGATTTGGTGGAAATCCTCCGGCGTTTTCGCGCGACGCATCTGATATTCAAACTCCCCTTCGATGCCGTGACTGATGTAGGCCAGCGTTTTTTTCATGCGTTGAACGTGGGCGCCGGGGATGAACTTGCGCGCCTCACTGGCGAGCTCGTCGTAGAGCTCGAGCACATACACCAATAATTCGCGATGCGTCGGCTGTGAACATTCACCACCTTCCAAGGCAGCGATGAGTTGCGAAAAAATCCACGGATTGCGAATCGCACCGCGCCCGATCATGAGACCTGCGGCACTGCTATGTGCAAGGTAAGCCAAGCCGGTTTCGACATCGACGACATTGCCATTGGCGATCACCGGACAATGCATCGACTCGACAGCGAGCTTCACACAATCGGGATGCACCGGGGTTTGGTACCGCTCAAGCACGGTACGCCCATGAATCGTGAGGCCGTCGATGCGGTGCTTGCGGAAAATTTCCAGCAAGGAAGAAAACTCATCAGCACTCGCATAACCGACGCGCGTCTTGACCGTGAATCGACCGGGAATGGCGTCGCGCAGAGCACCGATGATTTCATCGACTGTTGCCGGCTCGCGCAGCAGACCACCGCCGGCATTCTTGCGGCAGACGATCGGCGCCGGACAGCCAAGGTTGAGATCGATACCCGCCACTGGCAGTTGCGCCAACTCGCCGGCCGTGCGCACGAGGCTGTCGACATCGCTGCCGATCATCTGCGCGAAAATTGACCGACCAGTCGCATTTTCCACAATCGATCGCTGGATGTACGGATGCAACTTTGAGCCGGGGTGTACGCGAAAATACTCGGTCACAAACCAGTCCGGCGCACCACGCCGCGCGATGACCCGCATGAAGGGCAGATCCGTCACATCCTGCATCGGCGCAAGGACCAAGGCGGGCCGGTTCTCGGGGATAAAGTCACGCATAGGGCTATTTTTACCGCTTTGAATTCGGTTGACAATCAGGCCGGATTGCTGAACCTCGTTGACAGCGGAAAGACCCGCATACTGAAGTGGACAACGACTTATTGCATACCGAAAAAATTCTGGCTGACCGCAAGGTGTTCTTTCTCGACCTCAAGAGAAACGCCCGCGGCATGGTCGTGAAGATCACCGAGGATGTCGGCGGCAACCGTGACACGATCATGGTGCCTGCGGAAATTCTTGGCGATTTCATTGCCGCGCTCAGCGACATCAAGGCCACGGCCGACGAGCAGGCTTGAGGAGCTGGCCAAGCGGCCGGGATCACATCAGGCGTGCACGCAGCAGCTCGGTCACCTGCTTGGGGTTCGGCTTTGTGCTGGCGGCCTTCATCACCTGGCCGGTGAGGAAATTGAGCAACTTCTCGTTGCCCGCCTTGACTGCTTCGACCTCGCTCGGGTTGTTGGCAATCGCTTGATCGACCAGCGCTTCAAGTTCGCCCGCATCAGCCGCCTTGAAGCCGAGGCTATCGGCAATCGCGGCGGGGTCCTTGTCGGGGGATTCGTAAAGCACGGCAAACACCTCGCGCGCCTGATTGGCGGCAAGCGTGCCATTTTCCATCAGCACCAGCAGCGCGCGAAGTTTTTCCGGCGCGACCGGGCAAGCGTCGATGCCGATGCCCTGTTCGTTGAGCGTGCCAAGCAGGTTGTTGATGATGAAATTGGCGACTTTCTTTCCGGGGATCGATGGCGCGAGAGTCGCCTCAAAATAACGGGCGAGATGACGATCGGATGAAAGCACCGACGCGTCGTAAGCCGTCACGCCGAAGTCCTTTTCAAAGCGCGCGGCAAGCTCGTGCGGCAACTCGGGCACCAGCGGACGCACTTTTTCCAAGAGCGGCGCGGTGCGGATCGGCAAGAGGTCGGGGCAGCTGAAATAGCGGTAATCATGCGCATCTTCCTTGGTGCGCATGAGCTGGGTTTCGCCGCGGTCATCATCCCAGCGACGGGTCGACTGAATTTGCAAAATTCCACGGTCGAGGTCTTCTGACTGACGCTCGATTTCAAAATGAATAGCACGGCGGATCGCGGAAATTGAGTTGAGGTTCTTGAGCTCGACCTTGGGGCCAAGCGGGTCGTTTGCACTTTTTCGCAGCGAAATGTTCACATCGCAACGAAGCTGACCCTTCTCCATGTCGGCATCGGAAATGTCACCTTGCTGGAGGATCATCTGCAGCGAGCGCAGATACGCGAAGGCCTCTTCGGCCGACTCGAGGTCCGGCTCGGAAACAATTTCCATCAAAGGCGTGCCGGCGCGATTGAAGTCGATGAGCGATGAATTGCCGAGGTGCGTCGACTTCGCGACATCCTCCTCAAGGTGGATGCGGTTGAGCTTCACCACCTTGTTTGGGTTGGCGATTTGCTTGCGGTGATCGGTCGGGTAACAATGGTCGTAAAGCGGCACACCGCCACCAATGCAGAGCGGCAGATCCATCTGCGTCGTCTGGTAGTTCTTCGGCATGTCCGGATAGAAGTAATTCTTGCGATCCCACTTCGAAATTTCCGGCGTCGAGCAGCCGATCATCATGCCTGCGAGCAGGGTTTTCTCGATCGCTGCCTGATTGAGCACCGGTAAAGCACCTGGCAAGCCAAGGCAAACCGGGCAGGTGTGCGTGTTGGGCTCATCGCCAAACGAAGTGCGGCACGAGCAAAACATCTTGGTGCGGGTCTTGACCTGGCAGTGGACTTCAAGGCCGATGGTGACGAGGTAGGACATGGTGAAAAATATCGAAATCTGAAACAGAGACTCAAAGTTTGAGGTCCTTCAAAAAGGCTTTCAATTGAGGGTCATTGAGGGCTTTGGTGAGCATCGGGTGGCGCAGCAGGCTGCCAAATTTCCCCTCGCGCGCAAGGCCCTGAAGCTCGGGGTCATCGACGATGATCGCACGCGGAATCGGCTTGCCGGTTTTTGGGTCGATCACCGGCTTGAGCGGCGATGCCGACTGGCGGCTGATCGCTTTGGCGAGCGTGAGGCGATCGGGATCGGCCGATGGGTCGAGGATCTTGAGCCACTGCGGCGGTATTGATTTTTCAACGGTCGATTTGAGCGACTGGATCCATTCCGATTTTGGCTCGGATTTTCCGGCCGCACCCTTGAGCTCGGATATCGATCCGAAGTGATAGATCAACGCCGCGATGATCAAGCCGATGAGGCAGGTGGGAATCAGTGAAAAAAATCCGAGCCCCAAGAGTCGCGGCGCGGTGAGCGGCGGGCGTTCTTCATCTCGTTTGCGCAGCGGGCTCGTGAGAAACCTCACGATCGTGCGGCCGATGATGAATGAAACGATGAAGGCAACAAACGGCGCGGCCGTTACAAGCAAAGGCTCCTTGCTGCCGGATATCGCCTTCACCAATTCCGGTGCTTGATGCCACACGCGGAAGCCGACCCATGTGCTGATGCCAAGCACAAGGCAGTTCAACAAAATCCGCAGCGTGCCGCGCACGAGAACAAATCCCGCGCAGATCACAAACAACGCGAGGCCGACCGTGACGATGTTGATGGAATCGGACGACATCGGGAAAAATGAATCAGTGATCAGCGCCAGCAGTCGC
>JBIKIK010000110.1:0-5652 GCA_044361655.1 Luteolibacter sp.
ACGATTCCCGAAGAGCTCTTTGCCAAGATGATCGCCGCGCGAAATTATCTCAGCGCCTCGGGCTTCATGCGTCAGCTTTCATTTGCGAAGCTCGATCTCGAACTCCACATCCATTACACACGCTGGCTCGGTGGCGAGCTTGATGCGGTCGATCGCGAAATCCTCAAGGACTACCGCGCGCCACTCAAGACCGAGACGCCATCGATGTTGCGGCGCTTCGGTCATTTGTTCTCGAGCTCGACCGGCTATGCGGCCGGCTATTACTCCTACAAATGGGCCGAGGTGCTCGATGCTGATGCCTTTACCCGTTTCCAGAACGAAGGGGTCCTCAACCCCGAAACCGGCCGCTCATTCCGCGAACATGTCCTGAGCCAAGGCAACGCCGCACCCGCCGAAGAACTCTATCGCCGCTTCATGGGCCGCGACCCCGAACTCGAACCGCTGCTCACACGCGCGGGGTTGGGATGAGGTGGGCTAGGTCATTGCCAGGCAAGAGTGTTGCAAGAGAGAAGATAAGGAGGCACGACGCACTTTTCGTGGGTCTTCAAAGGAAAGATAAGAGCCAGGCAAGCCAAGGCAGGCATGCAAAAAAAGAGGCGGACCGAAGCCCGCCTCTTGATGTGAAGTTTTATCGGATACGTTGCCGAATCAGTTGCGACGGCGGCGAAGCAGAGCAAGCGCACCAACCGCGCCAAGCAGTGTTGCCGATGGCTCAGGGACAGCTGCGAGCTTGAGGGTGTTGTAGGTTGAAGGGTCGCCGTCGGTGCCGGCAGCGAGGGGGCTGTTGGTGGTGATCGAATCGATGGAGCCAATCAATGGAGTGATGCCGAAAGGCTGGGCAAGGTAGGTGAGGCCCAGTCCGGACTGCTCCTCGACGAAAGTATCAACCAGGTAAAGGGCATATGCAGTGGAAGACGCAAGCGTGCTTTGATTGCCCACAAAGGCATACAATTTTTTACCAATCAGGGCATTTCCCGCGAGCAGGTCGTCCAAGTCGGTGTTTGCGGCTTCGACATAGCCAGGGTAACTGCCCTCGAGGCTGTCGCTATATGAACCGAGCTGGCCAGAGGAGAGGGTCGTAAAATCGGCGATCGTGGCGGCAATGTTCGCAATATCACCGCTGGGGTTGTTGCTGCCAAAGTATCCCATGGCGACGATGCCACCACTGACAAGAGTGCCATCCACATTTTCAAAAAGCGCATCAGCATCTCCAAGGCCAGTGCTGACATTGCTGACGGCCACAATGGCGGCATTGGCACTGGATGCCATGGCAATGAGGGCGGATACGAGTGACAGTTTGATTTTCATGCAGGTAGGGATCGGGTGAGTTTTTGACTCGAATACTTCGAGGGTCTAAAAATGCTATTTTTACGAGGCGGAGGTCAATTACAAATTTGAGTAGGCGGAAGGTACATTGAGGTCGAGGTTGACTGCGCTTGTGCCCTTGCGCTCAATGATGATGGCGCTGGAGAGGGTCACGGCTTCGGCTTGTGCTTGGGTCAGGTTCACCGTGGCGTTGGCCACATCTCTCCAGGCACCGCTAGTGCCGCTGCGGCGGAAAAATTTGCGGTAGGTCAGATTCGGTTGCTGCACCCATACGATGTCAGCCGAGGTAGCGTTCAGTGCAGCGAACAGGTCATCCTCAAGACCGGCGTTGAAAAGGTTGAGGCCTGAGGGTGCCACAATCCCAACGGGGTTGATGCCTTTGACGACGACCGTGTTCGAGCCGGTGGTTTTGACCTCACCGGTCACGCTCAAGGCCGCGGCGGTGGTGGTTTTTTTGTCGATCGTGAGTCCGTCGACATAGATCACCGGAACATTCGGGCTGGCGAGGTTGGTCGCCACATTTCGAAATGCGGGCGTGGCACCCGACCTGAGGTAATAGCGATCGAAACCACCAGCGCCGTTCGGGATGGAAACCACATCGGCAGACGTCGCATTGAGCGCAGCGTGAAGAACGCCGCCGTTGTTCAAAGGCGTGGTGGTGAAAACCTCCTCAAGGGTTGGAGCCAGGCGGAGTTTGTAGGAGTTGCCCACCGCAAGGCCCAAGGACGCAAGGTTTTGCGAGGTGGTGATCGTGGTGCCGGAGATCGAGGCGGCGGGAATTTCCTGGATGACCCCGGCGAGGGTGCCACTGGTGATTTCCAAGATGTAAGTGCGGCCAGTGGCGGGGTTGAGGCTCAGATTCGGAGCAGTGAGCGATGTGCCGGCAACCGCGCTGAAAGTTCCTGACGAAAGCGTCGGATTGTGCAGAGTAAGGCCTGCAAGGTTGGCGCCTTTGCTCAAGGCCTGGGTCGTGTACCCCACCGGGGCGGTGTAAACAGCAGTCTGAGCTTGGCTGGCGCCAGTAAGGGCGAGGGCAAGGAGGGTGGTTGCGATGCTGGATTTCATGATCTTTGGGGAATCAGTGGATTGGTTGGTTTCTTTGTCGGTATTCAGCAAGGCAGACCGATGGTCGTATAAATCATATGTGGTCTGACTTGCCTTTGGTTTAGTTGATCCAAACAAACATCCATTTGGTCACTGGGGCAAGGTGGAAAATCCAAAAAATCCGCGCGCGGCAAGCGCTGTGATCGGGCTTTTTTTCTTCGTAAATTAATGACATTGAATGGATTGCAAAGAATTTTCGGATTTTTTAACGGTGAAAAAACGGCATGCTTTTTCGAGGGCTTGCGAGAAAGCCAAAGCGCGTCATCCATGAGAAGCGCTGAATCGCCCATTTCATCGCCCACCAAAGCGGCAACCGGCGAGCCCAAATGACGAATCGGGCCGAATGAGTGACGAATGGTACATTTTTCCACTCCGAGGACCGATCTATCGGCAAAGGCTTGGATTCAAAGTGACTCTTATCCGCGGCCTCTTTTTTCCTCAAAGGCCCTTTTTATTAATTGCAATATATTTGCATCTGCATATCTTATGTGCATGCTTATGACGCGTGCGCCCCATTCGATTTGGTTGAGTGATGCCGCGCGCGGATTGGGGCAGCAGATGGTTTTTTGGGGGCATGATGTGCGGCATGGCGGGGGTAATGCTTTGACGCGTCATGGTTTGGCGCGGACGAAATCGCCGGGGTTGGCTGGGACGAGTTGTTATTCGATTGAGTGGGAGGATGGCTTGATCGAGTTGCATGGGGCGGTGGTTTCATGGACGCACTTGGCAAGGGCGTCTGGAGTGGTTGACGGTTTAATTTTTTGTCGCGAGCGTGGGCGCATCGATCTGTGGCAGGGCGAGGGCCCGCCGATACCGGGTCGTGAACATGGCGAGACCGGCTCGGCAGAGCAGCGCTGGCTGGCCTTTCGCCCCTTTCTTCGTTGGTTGGTCAACTACGAGCAATGGGTGCTCGCACAGCTGGGGCCTGCTTGGCGCCCGGCCTGCTGGCGCGCCATCAAGCGCCTGCCGAAGGGGAAGCCGTGGTTACCGCCCGAGCTGGCCCTCAAATGGTGGAAACTTGCTCTCGACGACACGCCGCCCCGCCCAAAGGAACTTTTCAATCCACCCTGATACCACATGCTGCCCGTCACCATTCTTTCCGGCTTCCTTGGGGCCGGTAAAACCACCCTGCTTAACCATGTCCTGAAAAACCGCGATGGCCTCAAGGTCGCGGTCATCGTCAACGACATGAGCGAGGTGAATATCGATGCCGAGACCTTGCGCCGCGGAGATGCCGCATTTTCGCAAACCGAGGAAAAGCTCGTTGAGATGTCGAATGGCTGCATCTGCTGCACGCTGCGCGAGGACTTGATGCTGGAGGTGACGAGGTTGGCGAAAGAAGGGCGCTTTGATGCGTTGCTGATCGAGTCGACCGGAGTTTCGGAGCCGATGCCGGTGGCGGAGACTTTCACCTTCAAGGATGAAAATGGCGTTTCGCTTTCCGACATCGCGCGCATTGATAGCATGGTCACACTGGTCGATGCGCCTAATTTTCTACGCGACTATTGCAGCCAGGAGCGCCTCAAGGATCGAGGTCAGGAAATTGGAGAGGGTGACGAACGCACAATCGTCGATCTGTTGGCAGATCAGGTGGAATTCGCCAACATCATCGTGCTCAACAAAATCGATTGCGTCAGCGCGGCGGAGCGCGATCTCGTGCGCGGCATGATCCATTCGCTCAACCCAAAGGTATGCCTCGTCGAGGCTGAGTTTGGCGCGGTGATGCCATCGATGATCCTCAACACCGGTCTCTATTCACAAGCCGAGGCGGAAAAAACTCCGGGCTGGCTTGATTCACTCGTGCATCACACGCCAGAGACCGAGGAGTATGGCATCGGAAATTTCATTTACCAGCGTCGGCGACCATTTCATCCCGCGCGTTTCCATGCATTGGTGCATGAGGAATGGCCTGGGGTGATCCGCTCCAAAGGGCTGTTCTGGCTGGCAAGCAGGCCGGATTTTGCGGGCTTCTGGTCGCAGGCCGGTGCAGTAGCGCGCAACAGTTGCGCTGGGCGGTTTTGGGCTGCGATTCCGGCTGATGAGCGACCATCGGATCCGGGCTCGCAGGCATCACTTCAGTGCAGCTGGGGGGAACCATGGGGTGACCGACGGCAGGAAATCGTATTGATTGGGCAGGGCTTGGATCGCAGGGCGTTGGAAGCGATGCTCGATAAGGCCTTGCTCACGGATGGCGAGTATCGCGAGGGTGTCGAAGCTTGGAAAAATTTTCCGGATCCCTTTCCGAAGTGGGGGTGAACGGGTAAACTTGCAGCCTCATGTCCGCGCCTTTTGAAAACAAAAACATTCAAAACATTCCGCCGCTGCCCAAACGCCGCGTCCTGATTTCTGAATCGGGCGCTGTCGATTTGCCCCTGCAGTTGGGTGGGCGCAGTTCCTTGCCAGACATTCCAGCCACCAAGCCGCCGCAGGAAATCGAGGACCGCAAAGGTGAGACTGCGCGGGTGGTGAAACGCCTGCTGGCCTTGATCGAGGATCATCGCGTGGCGGCAACGCGGCTTGGTGTCGCGCTAGATGCGCCGGCGATCGATGTCGTGCTGCGCGCGCTCGAAGCCGAGACGCGCCGCGAGGATCCGACGCCGATCCTCAAGCAGGGCGACGAGGTGCTAAGCTATGTGCTCACCGCCCTTTACGAAGAACTGATCGCCGAGCCGAGTAACATACTTTTCACCACTCAAGTGAGCGAAGACATCGTCCGCTACGAAGCCATGGAAGCCACCTTTTGGGCCGAGTGCATCGCAGCCCTGCGCAAAAAGCTTACCCCATGAAGGTGAGGTGAAAGGTGAAAAGAAGGGGTGAGCGCCGGCGCCAATGTGCCTATGGCGATGCCAACCGCCAACGCCCATTCTACAATTTCCCAGACAAATTGTATGGTTTCTCCTTGCGGTCTGGGTTGGCCACGGTTATTGGTGGGGCATGAGCAGCAAGCGATGGTTGGCGCCGTGGAAGGATTCGGCGGAAAAGCCGGCGATTTACCATTGCATCAGCCGTGTGGTGGACCGGCGGTTTGTGTTTGAGCAGACCGAGCGCGAAAAGTTCCGAGCCTTCATGCGCATGCAGGAAAATTTCTCGGGTTGCCGGATTTTATCGTACTGCCTGATGTCCAATCACATCCACATCCTGCTCGAAGTGCCACCAATGCCAGCCGAAGGCATCTCCGATGCGGAGCTTTTGAAGCGGCTCTCCGCGATTCAGACCGAGGCC
>JBIKIK010000007.1:0-19604 GCA_044361655.1 Luteolibacter sp.
ATGCGCCGGATGCCCGTCTATCAGGATCGCCTCCTCCAGCAATGTGATGATCTTCGCCACCCCTATGCCCTTTGCGAAATCCACCACCGCTTCATCCAAGGGGCCGACCAAAGAGGCATCAACCACCGCCGATTGACCTCGTCCCAAAATTTCCAGCACCTCACTCACCGCCGCAGGATCAGAAATCGGCCGCGAGACCCGTGCGGCCATGATCTCGCACTCGAGGGTCCAATCGTACAAGTCCTTCAAATCTCCACCCAATACCCCCAACACCAGCTTCACCCCCAAGTCCTCCAAAACCGCAAGATCCAGCAATGTCTCGGCAAGCGCCGGCTCGGGCAAAAGCCCTGCCTCGACCAGCACGAGAAACACCTTTCCCCGGAATTGGGGAATGTACTGCAAAACTTCTCTCACATCGCTCGATTGCGCCACAACGCTTTCTTAGCAAATCAGGCCATCCCCGCAAGCGCGGGTTTCCCCAACAATCGCATTGGCCAAATCACCACCCTGTGCTTGAATCGCCTCGCATGCATCAAGCGCTCATCGATATGCTCAAACGCCGCGAATCCGTCATCGCCAATCACTCATGGCGCGACCGCGATCCGGCCGGGCACCTCGACGCACTCCGCGAAGTCTCCGAAACCATCACCGCATGGCATCAGGCAAACCAAAAAAACATCGACCCGCAGCTCAGCCACTACCTGCAAAAATCCAGCTTCGCCAAAGCACTCGCACACCTCGAGTCAACCACCGCCTGAAATTTTCCCACCAGCCCGCTCACCCATGAAACATCTCATTACGATTGCCGTCGTCGGTGCCGCGGCCTACTTCGGTTACAAATTCGAACCCGATCTCCGTCTCGCCATCACCGGCATCCCCTACGGCGTCGGCCACAAAATGGCCAACAGCAGCCTGCCCAATGTCGATCTCGCCACGCTTCGTCCGGATCAACTTCCCAAGGAAGTCACCATCTTCACCACCATCCCGTTCAAGGACACTAGCGCAAACCTCGTCATCAACCTTCCCGCCGGCAGCAAACATCAGCCCGTAAAAATCACCCCACCCAATGTCCAACTCCTCGTCAAAGGCACGAAATATAAAATCGTGCTGCCGATTGATAGAACCGACCTGATCGAACAACTCTCGCTGATGCCGCTCGACACGGCACCACCGCCAACACCCACCGAGCCGGAACCCGAACCTGAGTCCGTTGCGCCCGAACCGACACCGGCAGAACCCGCACCCATCGCCGCACCCACACCCACCGCCCCCATCGGCCCCGTCGATCCGGTCAAGCTGATGCGTGAAAGCCTCCAAACCAACCCGATCAAGGAATTCAGCATCGGCCAAGTCACCACATGGTCCCCCGGCCCTGAGGAAACCATCGATGGCGAAACCTTCGCCACCGGAATCGTCAGCTATGAAGCCACCACCATCCTCGGCCAAAAAACCATGCAGGCCAAAGCCCTCATCAAAAATGGCAGCATCCAAAAATGGACCTACGCCAAGAGCGGCATCGAAATCAAGTGAGGCACCATTCGGGCAGTGAGTGAAAAATCGAGGTGGTAAAATAACCACCGACAAAAGCCACAAACCCTTTATTTTCAACGCGGAGAGGGTGGGATTTGAACCCACGGTGAGTTTTACCCCACGTCCGATTTCGAATCGGGTGCCTTAGACCACTCAGCCACCTCTCCTTGCGCGGGCGGCGAGGATAGGGGCTCGGGCGGGGCTTGTAAAGCCTGCAATTTCGTCAATCGGGGAAAACGATGGCGCGGTGCCCGTCGATGATTGTGCGGTCGTGAACATGGTAGCGGATGCCCTTGGCAATCGCGATGCGCTCGCAGTTGCGGCCGAGGCGCACGAGGTCGTTGGGCGTGTGGAAGTGGTGCACGCGCTCGACCTCCTGCTCGATGATCGGGCCGGCATCGAGGTCGGCGGTGACATAGTGGCAGGTGGCGCCAATGAGTTTCACCCCGCGTTCGTAAGCCTGCTTGTACGGATTGGCACCAATGAAGGCAGGCAGGAAGCTGTGATGGATGTTGATGATGCGGCCTGCAAAATCCCGACAGAAATCGTTGGGCAGAATCTGCATGAAACGGGCGAGCACGATCAGCTCAACATCCTCCTCTTCGATGAGCTTGCGGATTTTCGCAAAGCCGGCGGAGCGCTTGTCTCCATCCATGTCGATCTCGTGAAACGGAATGTTGGAGCGCTCGGCGATCGGGCGGCAATTTGGGCGGTTGCCGATGATTGATGTGATCTCGATGGGCAGCTCGCCGAGCTCGGTGCGCCAGAGGATTTCGTTGAGGCAGTGATCGGTCTTAGTGACCAACAAGGCGGTGCGCATGCGGTAGGGCAAGCGCCGAAAATGCCACTCTGCCTTCAGCGAGCGGCCGAGCGTGCCGAAGCCGTCGATGAAATCCTGCGCTTGGACATCGAGGTCGTTGGTTTCGATTTCAAGTCGTGCGAAAAACTTTCCTTCGAGCGAATCGGAAAACTGATTGAACTCGACGAGGTTGCCGCGGTGACTCGCGACATAGTTGGCAATTTTCGCGACGATGCCCGCCTGATCGGGGCAGCTGAGTTTGAGGATCAATCCCGGGCGGGCCATGCGCAAAGGTTTGACGATCGCTGTGGTTGCGTCAATCCCCACACTCGGATTCCAAGATTCTTCGCCACTGCTTATCCCCCGCACATTTGTTCGCAAAGATGATGAATGCGTCGAAAAAACAATGCTCCGGCGATGCCGCCGAGAAAGTCTGCCACCCAGTCGGCGAGGTCGGCACCATGGCGACCGGGCGTGAAACACTGGTGCCATTCATCCAGCCATCCGAACAAGCCGATCAAGATCGCCGTCGCGGGGATGATGAGATCCCAGCGTACCTTGCGCCGCATGAGGGCGCGCGTGACGCTCGCGAGCAAACCTGCCATGAGCATGCCTCCCACGGCAAAGCCGAGAAAATGCATGAGCTTGTCGAGGTGCGGGATGAGCTGCGGGCTACCGTCGCCCGGAATCGATGACAGATACCAAACCAATCGCATCCATGCCACGACGGCAATGAACCAAAGCAATGGATGTTGGAGCAAACGCAAGCGGCTCACTGTTTGCGGATCTCCTCTTCGAGTCTCTCGGCCAGCCATTGTTTCATCATCGACTGGTAGTTCAGAAATCTCGAGCGCGCGATGCGCTTGATGCGTGAAAGCATGCGCGGATCGAAGCGCAGAGTGATGGTCGTCGAGTCGCGCGAATCCGCTTCAAGGATCGACGCTGCCATGAGCCCGCCGTCGAGTTCGTGGTTTTCCCAAAACCGCGCTTCCGCCGCCTCGTCGGCAAACTCGGGAATATCTGACCAGTTGTTGATGGATTTCATGGCAAGTATCGCAAAAGCGTTTAACGGCAGTCGGCGTATTTCCGATCGTAAAATTTTCGTTCCGACTCGGTCATGTCGCGCGCGGCAACCACGCGTGTCGTTTTGCCATCGGTCCAGAAGGCGCTGAACAAATGGCGATCGGCAACCGTTCGTCCGAGCGAATAAAAACGCGACGCGCCATCCTGCCGCTCGCTGTCGGGCAAGAAACGGACCGCAAAGGGATCTTCCAGCGCTTCCTCGAGTTCGCGCGGCTTGACGTCGTGCAGGTCGAACTGAACATCGATCAGGTCAAGTTCCATGTCACCAGTGTGGAGGCAATGCGGTGCCGAGTGCAACAAAGACTTTGTCCGGCGCGTGTTTGAAACATGCTCCTAGAGCGCATGTCCCATTCGCAAGCGCTTAGTTTCCAGATACTTCTCGTTGTGGAGGTTGGCTGGCAGTGAGAGCGGAATTTGCTCGGTGATTTCGAGCCCATAGCCTTCGAGCCCGACGACTTTTTTCGGATTGTTGGTGAGCAGGCGGATCTTGCGCACGCCGAGGTCGCAAAGGATTTGCGCGCCCATGCCATACTCGCGAAGGTCGGCGGCATAGCCGAGTTTTTCGTTGGCCTCAATGGTGTCCATGCCCTGCTCCTGCAGCTTGTAGGCGCGAATTTTTGCCGGCAGACCGATCCCTCTGCCCTCCTGTCGCAGGTAAAGCAGCACTCCGCCTTCCTTGGAAATTCGCTCAAGCGCCGCCGCCAACTGGCCGCCGCAATCGCAACGCTGCGAGTGAAAGACATCGCCGGTGAGGCATTCGGAGTGCACGCGCACCAGCGTTGGAACCTCCGGATCGATCTCACCGCGCGTAAGGGCGAGGTGGTGGCTCAGGTCGGTGGAAATGCGATACAAGTGGCAGTCGAATTCGCCGAAGTCGGTAGGCATCTTGATGCATTCCTCGCGCAGTACGAGTTTCTCCGAACGGCGACGGTACTCAATGAGCTGCGCAATCGTGCAGGCCTTGAGACCATGACGGCGTTGGAAGTCCCCGAGGTCACCCACGCGCGCCATCGTGCCGTCGTCATTGATGATTTCACAAATCACCGCAGCTTCGGGCAGACCGGCCAAACGAGTGAGATCCACCGCCGCCTCGGTATGACCCGCGCGATGCAACACGCCGCCGGGACTTGAAAGCAAAGGAAACACATGACCCGGACGCACGAAGGCATCGGCGCCCACCGACTGGTCGGCCAGCAGGCGGATCGTGTGCGCGCGATCTGCAGCAGAGATGCCCGTGCCCACACCCTTGGCGGCATCGACGCTGACGGTGAAGGCGGTCTTGTGTCCCTCGGTGTTGCGGCGCGTCATTTGCGGCAGATCCAGCTCCTCGGTGCGCTCGGCGACCAAGGGCGCGCAGATCAACCCGCGGCCGTGCACCGCCATGAAGTTCACCATTTCCGCCGTGCACAACGATGCAGCACCAACTAGATCGGCCTCATTCTCGCGCGAGGGGTCATCGGCACAAATCACCAATCGTCCCGCAGAAATTTCGGCGATGATTTCATCAATCGGGCTGAACTGGATGGTGGTATCGGACATGGGGAAAATCGAAGTGTCTGGAGACGCTGCAGGGAAAGGCATGCGGACCGATCGGGCAATCACAGAATCCCGCGGCTCAATTCAAATACGGATCATCGGGCGCCTCGACGAGGATGCGATAAAGCGGCGACACATTGCCCAGCAGGCTTTGCCAAAGTGCGATGTCTTGACCAGCCCCGAGAAAGTCCCGCGTGGGCTCGGTGCTGATCCATGTTTGCTGGATCATTTCGCCCTCAAGCTGGCCCGGGCTCCACCCGGCATGACCCAAAAAAGCCCGCACGATGCGACCTGGGCGATGGGCATGTTTGGTTGCCTCTTCGATCGAGATCCGCATCGCCCAATGAAGCCCGCGCTTGGGCGTCCACCACATCGAGCAAAACATCAGCTGGTCGCGCAAAACCGGCCCACCTTCATAGACCTGGATGTTTTTCAAGGGCTCGAAGGCCTCGTCCTTCAGCAACTCGCCCACGACCTTGCCGAGCGGACGGTTGAGGATCAGACCGCTCGCGCCATCGCCAGGCTCATGACCGCAGATCAAGAGCACCGTGCGTCGAAACGACGGATCACACATGCCTGGCTCCGCGAGCAACAACTTGCCGCGCAGTTGCATCTGGTGAGTTTGGAAATCATATGACACGCCGCCAAATTAAACGCATCCCCCGGATCCGCCAACCGGGGAATTTCGAAAAAATGGAAATTTCCGATTTTCTCTGGCATCGGGACAACGACTCCGCATCCTTCGCGCATGGCGATGACCCGATTTCAGAAGCTGGCCACCGCGGCCTTGGTGTCGATACTGTTTCTTATCTTTGTCGGCGCCATCGTGCGCGTCACCGGTTCCGGCATGGGCTGTCCCGATTGGCCAACCTGCTGGGGCTGCCTGATCCCGCCAACGAGTGCCGACGAGGTGGATTTCGAAAAACTTCCGATCGAAAAATTCCAGCGCAAGGCAGAGCGCATGGGCCGCGATCCATCGACGATCACCGCCGAGTCCCTGCGTGCGGAGTTCAACCCGCGGCATGTATGGACCGAATTCATCAACCGCCTCTGCAGCCTGCCGGTCGGGTTTTTCTCGCTGGCTACCTTCATCGCCGCATTCTGGCAACGGTCGCGCAGACCACTGGTATTTTTTATGGCCTTCGCGTCATTGGCGGTGGTGCTGATCAATGCGTGGATGGGTGCCAGGGTCGTGTACAGCGGCCTCAAGCCCGGAGTGCTCACCATCCATCTCGCACTTGCGATGTCCCTCACCGGCACACTGGCCTACTGCGCATGGCGCGGCACGGATCAGCCGTGGAGGTTGCGCATGAACGAACGCGCTAGGGCCAAGCTGCGGCTGCTGCTCACGGTGCTGCTGGGCTGCATCATCTTCACCGGCATCATCGGCGCGCAAGTCCGCGAACTCACCGACGCGATGTCGAAGTTCCACCACGACGCCCCGCGCTCGCAATGGATCGGCGAACTCGAACAATCGTGGAAGTACCTGCTCCACCGGAGTTTCTCATGGCTCATCCTCGCACTCGGGATCTGGATTTGGATCCACTGCAGGCGAAATGGCGGCATCGGCAGGGTCGGCAAGGCGGCAATTCTGATCATTCTGACGCAAATGCTCCTCGGCATCATCATGTCACAGGTCCACATCTACTCATGGGTGCAGGTCCTGCATGTCGGCCTCTCGGCGATCTTGCTGAGTCTCACATGGCTCTGGTGGTTCGCCAGTGGCAAAAAGCCGCTGGCGTGACGAAGCGGAATCATGCCGCATAGAGCCCGTGCCTACGGATGTATTCAGCGACATCAGGGTGAAGCCATTCATCTTTTGCATCGCCGCCAGCCAATGCCATGCGAATTTCCGTCGCTGAAGCAGGGTGCTCGGTCTTGATGGGATGCATGGTGAAATGATCGCGCGATGGAATGTTTCCGCCGCGCGAAACAACGATGAACTCGACACATCGCGCGAGCCGCTCGGGATGCTTCCACCTCGGCAAGGCGCCCCATTGGTCGCCGCCCATGATCCAATAAAGTTTGGCATCGGGAAATTGAGCGCGCATCGCCTCAGCGGTCTCATAGGAAAATGATGGCCCATCGCGACGCAGCTCAAGGTCGTCGATCACCGCCCATCGCGCGTCCGCCATCGCAAGTCGCAGCATCGCCAACCTGTCCTCGGCGGAGACAGGGGCCGATCCCTGTTTGTGCGGGGAAATCCGGCACGGAATGAAACGCACCTCATCGAGCCCGAGCGCCTTCACCGCCACCTCGGCCATGTGACGGTGCCCGAGGTGGACCGGATCAAAAGTGCCGCCGAATAAGGCGATTTTCCGTGGCTGGGGCACAGCACCAATTCGGTCATCGGGCACGACATTGCAAGCCCCGAGCGCGGGGATTCATGGCCAAATGGTCTCGTTCCGGCTTTACCCGGCCCCCGCCAGCGTTTAACAAACCTCCCGCCATGCACGGATTTTCCTACAAAAACGAGTCACTCTTCTGCGACGATGTCGAACTGAGCTCCCTGGTCGAGGAGTACGGCACTCCCCTTTATGTCTATTCCGCAGGCACGATTCTCGATCACTACCGCCGCCTCGATCAAGCGCTCTCCGGAGTCAGCCACGAGGTGGCTTACGCGGTGAAAGCAAACTCCAACCTCTCGGTGCTCCGCCTGCTCGCCCACGAAGGTGCGGGCTTCGACATCGTTTCGGGTGGCGAACTTTTCCGCGTGATCAAAGCCGGTGGCGATCCGGCTCACTGCACCTTTGCCGGCGTCGGTAAAACCCGCGATGAAATCGTCTATGCGCTCGAGCAAGGCATCTACTCATTCAATGTCGAAAGCGAGGAAGAACTTCGCTACCTCAACGAAGTCGCCGGCGAGCTCGGCATGATCGCTCCCGCCGCCGTGCGCGTGAACCCGAATGTTGATGCAAAAACGCACAAGTACATTTCCACCGGCAAATCGGAGAACAAATTCGGCGTCGACTTCGATGCCATCGCCGGGCTCTACGAACGCGCCGCCAAAGAGCTCCCCAACATCCGCATGCGCGGGCTCCAAATGCACATCGGCTCGCAGCTGACCTCGGTCGCGCCCTTTGTCGAAGCAGTCGAAAAAGTCGCTCCACTCGCACGGCAATTGAAAGAACGCCACGGCATCGAGTTCTGGTCTATCGGCGGCGGCATCGGCATCGTCTATCAGGACTCACTAGAGTCCGGCCCCTCACAATGGTGGGAAAGTAAACCCGAAGGCGAACGCCCGCTCACCATCGAACAATACGGACGCGAAGTCGTCCCGCGCCTCAAGGACCTCGGCCTCAAAATCCTCGTCGAGCCCGGCCGCTTCATCGTTGGCAACGCCGGCGTGCTCATCACCCGCTGCCTCTACGAAAAGAAAGGTTCGGCAAAAACTTTCCGCATCGTCGATGCCGGCATGAATGACCTGATCCGCCCCGCCCTCTACGAAGGCCACCACGAAATCGTGCCGCTTCACAAACCCGCCGACAGCGGCCTGCAAAAAGTCGATGTGGTCGGCCCGATCTGCGAAAGCGGCGACTTCTTCTGCCAGGACCGCGAACTCCCGCACTTCGCCCCCAGGGATTGCGTCGCGCTGATGTCTGCCGGTGCCTATGGCTTCGTGATGGCATCGAACTACAATTCGCGTCCGCTGCCCGCCGAGGTGCTCGTCGAAGGCGAGACCGCCACCCTCGTGCGCAAACGCCAAACGCTCGACGACCTCATCGAAGGCGAACTCTGAATCCATCACGCACGCTGATGCGGAGTGGACGCGCCGGCAGCCATCATCTTCATTTCACCCGTGCTCGCCTGGTTCTCCAACAACCGCTTTCCGCTCTACCTCGCGCCCATGGCCGGGGTCACGGATGTGATTTTTCGCCAGATCTGCAAGGAACTCGGTGCCGATGTGATGGTCACCGAATTCGTCTCCGCCGAGGGTATCCTTCAACGCGATGATCGCACCCGCAAGTACACCGAGTTCAGCGACGATCAACGCCCGGTCGGCGTCCAGCTCTTCGGTGCCGATGGCAAACGCATGGGCGAAGCGGCGAAGAAAATCATCGATTGGAAAAAACCGGATTTCATCGACATCAACTTCGGTTGCCCGGTGAACAAAGTGGTCGCAAAAAATGGCGGATCCTCACTGCTGAAAAATTGCCCCGTGCTGGCAGAAGTCGCATCCGGCGTCGCCCATGCGGTCGGCGGCGATGTGCCGGTCACCGCAAAAATCCGCACCGGCTGGGACTCTGAATCGATCAACGCGGTCGAGGTCGCGAAGATCCTCGAAGACAGCGGCATGAGCGCCATCACCGTTCACGGCCGCACCCGTGCCCAAGGCTACGGTGGTGAGGCCGATTGGAATGTCATCGACTCGGTCGCTCGCTCGGTGCGCATACCGGTCATCGGCAATGGCGACATCACTTGCGGACGCGATGTGATCAAGCGCCGCAGCGAAACCTCCGTCTCTGGCGTCATGATCGGACGCGCCGCGATGCAGAACCCATGGGTCTTTCGCGAAGCCCGCCACTTCATCGAAACCGGCACCGACCTTCCGCCCATCGACCTCGACGAACGCTGGCAACTGGTCATCCGTCACTGCCGCCTCGCCATCGAAAGCGAACGCTACGGCAGCGAGAAACAAACGCTGACTTCCATGCGCTCAAGGCTCATGGCCTACTGCAAAGGCTTCCCCGGAGCCCGAGAATTGCGCCAAAAACTTTGCCATATCATCACCCTCGAAGAAGTGAACGATCTCGCCGCCTTCTCCATCTCCCATGCTGAAATTGAAGAGGCGTGAGGAAGAGTTATTGGTTATTCGTTATTGGTTAATGGGGAAGAAAAAGAAGCCGCTTCTTCATTTTCTTCTCTTGAGACTGAAGACTTGAAACTTGAAACTTCTCTCAATGTTCATCCCCCCACCTTCACCAGCGGCCCAATCAACTCAATCGTCTTCGGCCCGATGCCGGATACCTTGTCGAGATCCTTCAATGATCGATAAGGCCTTGCCTTAATGATTTCCTCCGCCGTTTTCCTGCCAACCTTGGGCAGCTTCATCAACTCTTCGAGAGTCGCTTTGTTCAGATCAACCGGATTGTCCTCACTCGCATTTTCCTCACCCTGCGCGACCTTGATTTCCTTCACCTCATCACGCGCCTCTTTGCGGGACTCCGCGAGCTTCGACCAATCGGTGTGCCTCCATGCGCCCAAACCTTTGCGCGCGGCGATCAGTTCAAGATCCCTGAGATGCTCAGCCCATTCCTCGCCGGTTCTGCCATCGTGCAGTTGCCGCACCACCCCAAAGGCCCGCGCCAGACCCGCCTCGACCAAGGCTTCTGAAAGATCACGACCGTCGGACAATTCCACAAATCCATAGACCCGCTCAAACCGGCCGTCACCACGCGCATCGGCAAACATCGTGCGCATGGTGAATGGCTTTTGCATCCACCCGGCGGAACTCACCTTCGCCGCCTCGCCCACCGATTTGGCAATCGTGATGTCGGCAATGCCGAAATACCGGCGCTGATCCCGCAAGCGCCGCGCATTGGTGTCATCGCCCTTCACATGCATCTCGATGCAATCAATGCCGTAAAGCCTCACCGTCCGTTCTTTGCCATCGGGAAACTTCACCGCAAAGCTGTCGCCATCCGCCCAATCCTTTGCGACAAAGCTGCAATTTCGAAATGTCTGCAACTGGCCAAACAGGGCCATCGTCAGAATCATCCACAGCAAGGGCACGAGCCTTATCACGCGGATGGTGTATCACGACGGACGCGAAACCACAAGCGTGGACCGAGAGTCGAACAAGCTACAAACAATCCCGCCGCGAGCCCCCACCAGACACCTGGCGCGCCAAGCCCGCCGCGAAACGCCAGCCATGCCGCCACCGGCAAGCCCGCGATCCAATACGCCACAAAGCCAATCAATGCCGGCATCCGCGCATCATGCAATCCACGCAACATCGACGACGAACCCACCTGCAAACCATCGAACACTTGAAAAATTCCCACGATCATCAACATCGACGCCGCAATGCCCACCACCTCCGTCGCTGGCGTGAAAGCTAATGCCATTTCCCTTCCAAACAGCAGAAAACTTCCCGCAGCAATCACCCCATACACCAACAGCAAAAACCAACCCGATCGCACGATCGGCGAAAGCCGATGCATTTCACCCGCCCCATGCGCCTCACCCACCCGCACGGTCAGCGCCATCGATAGCCCCAACGGCACCATGAAGGCCAAGCCCGCCAGCGTGATCGCAATCTGATGCCCCGCCATCGCCTCGCGCCCGAAGCGGCCCATGATCAAGCCCGTCACAGAAAATGCCGCGACCTCACTGAGCATCTGCAAACTCGCCGGCGCGCCGATCGTCATCAGTTTTTTCATGCCGGCCAACTTTCCCAAACGCAGCCACGATTCAGGCACCCAATCGTTCAGACCGGCATGCCTCAGCCACACCAGCATCGCCACCAGGATCGCCGTCCGCGCAATCAGCGTCGCCCACGCCGCGCCCTCGAATCCCAATTTCGGAAACCCCATGTTTCCATAAATCAAAAACCAATTGAGAACGACATTGAGCAAAACCCCACCGAGGAAAATCCAAAACGGCGGCCATGGACGGTTAAGCGCATCCGCATGGTTCTTCAACGCGATCGAGGCCAGCGCCGGCACCATCGATGCCATCACAATCCGAAAATACCCGACCATGCTCGCCGCAACTTCCGGGGGCTGACGAAACCAATCCAGCCGCATCGACACGACCCAAGCGACCGCAAACAACAAAAGCCCGATCCACAAAGCCATCCACAAGCCGTCAAGGCAACTGCATCGCGCCTTCGCCGCATCATCCGAGCCGCGCGCGTTGGAACTGAAAACCGACACCGCTGAAAGCAAACCAATGCCAAACACAAACGGCACATGAAACAGTGAGTTGGCAAAGGTCAGCGCCGCCAGCTCGGTGACGCCCAACTTTCCAACCATCAGCGTGTCGACCACACCCATCAGCATCTGGCTCAACTGCCCAATCATCAGCGGCACTGCCAAACGCAGGGTCAGTCGTGACTCGTGTAAAAAACTCATCGTAGCGCACCTGTCATGCGCGAAACAACGCACGACTCCAACGAAATTATGCCCGAATCGCCCACTGCGCGCCGTCACGCGATTTCGCCCCATGACCAAGAATTTTTTGCTTTGCCACCCCTGCCCACCGCGTTAGTTTCGGCCTGTCAGCGACATTGGCCTGCAAGCCAATCCGCCACACCCCATGCCTCGGTAGCTCAGTTGGTAGAGCAGTTGACTCTTAATCAATTGGTCCTTGGTTCGAATCCAAGCCGGGGTACCAAACGCCCTCTGTAGGGGCGGTGATCGGTAACTTTTTTGATCGGGCGTCGCGTCCACAAGCCTCCTTTTTCTCCCTCCATCGCGTAAGAAAATGAAGTTGGCACATTACGCCGATCGATAGTCCTGTGAGGCGTGTGGCTTTCGACCAGAATCCGGCCTGTCATTTGCCTCATCTTGATGACGGCCACCACATCGGTCGCCACCGCGCAAACGGCCGATCCCACGGCGGATTATTCCCATCAGTGGACCCGCGAGCAAAAGGCGATCACCATGAATCTTGGCATCGCCGCCGTCATCACCGGATACGGCTTTGCACAATGGGGATGGGGTGAAACTTCTTTTGCATACAACAGCGAAGGGTGGTTCGAATCCGATACGGACTCCGGCGGCGCCGACAAATTGGGTCATGCCTACACGGGTGCAGTGATCACCGCCATCACTTCGTCACTTTGCAAAGGATGGGGATATGAGAACAACGATGCCGCACTGCTCGGAGCTTGCAGCGGCATGCTCGCCACCACCCTTATCGAGGTCGGCGACGGATTCTCGGATCAACATGGATATAGTTGGGAAGACGAGGCCTTCAACCTTGCCGGCGTTGGCCTCGAATACTTGCGATTGCGCTTTCCCGAATTCGGCAAGCGCGTGCAGTTTCGCTGGGAGTATTTCCCCTCGGCAAAGGTCCGCAACGGCGAGGAAATGGACATCTTCACCGATTACGAAGGCTCGCGCTGGATGCTGGCATTTCCGCTCAAGGGATGGATGCGCGAGAGATCATGGCTCGACTGGGTCGATCTCCTCGTAGGCTACGGCACCCGCGATTTTGAGGACCGCCAAGGTCAACTATCCGGCCGTGGCGACCGCCACCCCTTCATCGGCATCGGCATCCACATCCCACTCGCCAAGGAACGCCTCCACATCGGCGGACCCGACCGCTTCTTCGATTACTTCCAAGTTCCGGGAACCGCCATTCCATTGCCGCCTTAGAGCATTTTGCTCAGATCATTGACCGTGACACGACGAACACCCGCTAGACATAAACCCGCGTCACCCGCGTGGTGATGCCGGTAAAAATTTCCCAGGCGATCGTGCCTGCTTTTTCCGCCACTTCGACGACCGGGATATGCGAGCCAAAAAGCTCGACCTCATCGCCTTCCATCACATCCGGCGCGGCGCTTACATCGATCATGATTTGATCCATCGTCACTCTCCCGAGTACCGGGCAACGCAGGCCACCGACAAAAACCTCCGCACCTTTTCCCGACAAATGCCGCGGATAGCCATCGCCATAGCCGATCCCTACCGTCGCGACTCTGGTCGCCTTTGGCGTGACAAAATCCCGCCCATAAGAAATCCCATGCCCCGCCGGCAACCAACGCGCCAGCGTGACTCGTGACTTCAGGCTCATCACGGTCGAGAGTTTCCCCTGGTGTTCTGCCAGCGGCGATGCACCGTAAAGCATCAGCCCCGGGCGAGTGAGATTGCAGAGGTCGCTGTCATAGCCGAGCAGGCCCGCACTGTTGAGCAGATGCCGCCACTTGAAGCGCCGCTCACCACCGAGCGATTCGATGAGATTTCGGAAGTCCTCAATCTGCCGACGCGTGAAAGCCTCATCCTCGTCAGCCGATGGCAAATGCGAGCCAATCCCCTCGATCTCCAGATGCTGCATTCGCTCAAGCACCGGCATCGTTTCAGAAAGCTCCTGAATCAAAAATCCGCCACGCCCCATGCCGGAATCAATCGCCAGATGTGCCTTCAATTTCCGACCAGCTGCACCGGCAAGCTGATTGAAGTGATCAGCCTCCGCGATACTCGACAAACAGGGCGTCCAATTTTGCGCCACAATTTCCGCCCGCTCGGCATCCCATGTCGCGCCCAACAGGTAAATCCGCGCATCAATGCCCGCATCGCGAATCCGACGCGCCTCGCCGACATTCGCCACCCCCAGAAAGGCCACACCTTCATCGGCAAAAACCTTGGCCACCTTTTCCAAACCATGACCATAGGCCGAGGCCTTCACCACCGCCATGACATCGGCTCCGCCACTCTCACGCGCGACCGAAAGATTTCGCCGCAAGGCCGACAAATCAATCTCCGCCCATGCCCTCGGCGGCGATACGGGAAACTCAGTCTTCACGCCCCCAGCCTAACCAGCCACCCGATGCTGGCAAGTTCATGCCCAAAAATGCGGAGCAAAATTTACGGCTGAAACCCGCCAAACAATTCCCGGGCGTCAATGCCCTCGCCCGTCTCGATCACCAGCCACTGACGGTCATAATTCAACCTCAAACTCGCCAAATGCCGATGCGGCCACTGGCCAGGATCGACCATGGAAAGCGCCCGACGTCCGCCCATGTCATAAAGGTGGTAAACCCCACCCACCACCGGCTCAAAGCGGATCTCCGCCTCGTACACCAGCTTGTTCCAATTGTAGTGGTCGATCGCCTTGAGGTAATCCTCTCGGATCTCGGTCAGCTTCTGCTGCAAGTCTCGCTCCACCTCGGAGATCCCACGCGTTTTGAACGAGGTAAGATCATTCGGAATGATCGGCGGACTCAGGGTCGACACCGGATACGGCAAAAATGCCGCCGCAGGCTTGTCGCTCAGCTCGGGAATCAACCCGTTGTTTTCCGGTTTCAATGACATGTGCTTTTCACCCCTGTCATCATCCATTCATGACCAATGGGCAATAAAAAACCGGGAGGATGGCCTCCCGGTTTTTTGAAACGGTTGAACGATAGATCAGATTACTTGGGTGTCGGAGCAATCATGGTCGGAGTGACACCATCACCCCAAACCGTGTCGGCGCCAGTATCCAGCAGAGTCTTGGCACCCGATTGGGCTTTCTTAGAAGACTTGAGAACATTCAAGGACTGAACACTGTTATCAATCCGTAAAACAACTGCCTTAGAGTCGAACATGTCCAAGTCAAACGTTCCGTCTGTGGCAGGGGTGGTAGTGCCTGCAAGCGGTGCCGCCACAATGGCCCGGGAGGGATTGCCAGCGGTGCTGAAGGCAGTAGCAACATTCATGATGTAACCAAATCCGACTTCACCAGCACCAAGAGCAGTCGCTTGGGTGTTGTAAACGTTATCAGGCTTTTTGGTGTAATTCGCCTTGGCGTAGAACATCGCTTCCGACTGGGAAATCTCCGCCGCAATAAGTTGGCGGAAGAAGTCGTTGGATTTGCCACCCGCAAAGGTGAGGGTGGTCCCAGTATTAGTGGTTACTTGGGTAGCGGTAGAGGCATCAGGAAACGTCCCATACGCATTCTCAAACTCGAACATCGCGAGACCGATTTGCTTGGCATTGTTCACTGCCTCAGTTTGGTCGGCCTTCTTGCGCTGACGGATAACCATCGGTGCGGTGAGACCTGCCAGAGCGGCGATGATGACGATGACAACGAGCAATTCCACCAAGGTGAAACCCCGTCCGATATGTAATTTCTGTTTCATAGGTTTATCGTATGTATTTGTGTTTATAATGGGGAATGACTTCCCCGGATAAATGGCAACGACGGAATTCACCGCTACCACCTACAAAGTTAGCTTGATCCTCTACCGCTGCAAGCGGGAAATTGGCCCGCTACGTGTTTTGTCACTCCGAGGCTTGGGCGCGGAAATCCTCCAAGGTTTGCTGCTCCCCCTCGGTGATCGGATAGGGCCCCGAGGCCTCCAGCGAGGATTTGTTCTCGGGCTCGGTCCGGAAGGCGAAAGCCTCTTTTTTCTGGAGAAAATACAGGATAAAGTAGGTCCGCGACTCGTCCGAGGTCTCTGCCAAAAAATCCGGCAGCGCCCGCGCCCTCAAAAACCCGTCCAGCTCGGGGTGCGCCCGAACATGAGCCTGCAGTCGCGAAAAGCCAAACGACGGCGGCGACTTGCGCACCAGCATGATCTGATTGCGCGCCATTGAGGCGGCGCTTCCCGGTAGGCCAGATTCCTCGAAGCTCGCGCAGCCGCCCAGCATCAACACGCCGAAGAACAATACCCATCGTGCACCCAAAAGACCGCTCATTTTCATTCCTTCAAAATTGATTCACTCATTACCCGCCAAAGAGGCGGAAACCTTCCGCAATCGGTCGGCACGCATCAAGGCCTCGATACTGCGGATGCTTGGTCGACTTGCCTCCGAGTCGATGAAAAAGAACGTCTCCATCGGCACCAAAAATTCCACCGCGGAATTGATCCCCACCAAATCGCCTGCCGCGTCGACCACCGGCCCGCCGCTGTCGCCGGGTTGCAGCGCAATGTCGATTTTGAACTTCCGCGTGCCGGTAAAAATCCACTCGGGCGACAGCGAAGTCACCAACCTGCCAGGCCTCGACTTCAGCCCGGTCGCGATGCCACCGTGCACGACCATGTTTCCGGCCGGCAACCACGCATTCGGCTGCGTCCATCGATAAAAATTCGGCGTCGCCGCCGGCACATGCAACAAGGCCAGATCCGCATCAGCCGAGCGCCAGACAACCCTCGCACGATAGGACAGCAACTCACCTTTGCTTCCGTAAAGCACATGCACATTGCGGCCATTCGATTCGGCCAACACATGGTCCGCCGTGAGAAAATATCCATCCGCCGAAATCGGCGTCGCCGACCCACCATCCGCATCGTCCGGTGCACGCGAAATGGTGAAACCCGTGCGAGCCCAGAGCTTCAAATCATTTCGATCCGTCACCACCACCGCGCCCACCCGCTGGATCAACAAGCGCCTGACCTTCATGTCCGGCACCGCCGGATTCGGCTCAGGCTGAACCGCGCAAGACTGCAACAAGCCGCACAAAACGAACCCCACAAAACAACGCCAATAACCATCCATCGGGCACCAAGAAAGCACACGATCTATCGCCAGTCACATGACAAATCAAAATTCCGCCATCAGGTGGGTCAGCATGCGCCTGAAGGGTGCCGCCATCGGCAAATGCCCGACTTCATCCACGCTGAACCAAGCCACTTCATCGCTTGCCTCATGCACGAGGTTTTCATGGTGACCTTGGTAAACCTTCAAACTCACGCGATAACGCGTGATACCATATTCACTGCGCGCGATCATGGGCAAATGGCCGATCTCCTCAACACCTCGCAGCGGCAGTTTCCAAAGTCCCGTCCGCCGCGCTCCCGCTTCGCGCTCAAGCAGGATGCGCCCATAACCATCACGCTGCCAAAGCGCGTGTTCATCCACTCGCGTGAGTTCGATTTTTCGCGACTTGATCGGCAAAAGCCCTGGCTCGCGAGTCTTGCAAAATGATGCCACTGGGCAGCCCAGACAATCGGGCCCACCGACCTTGCAAACACGCTGACCCAACTCCATCAGCGCCGCATGATACTGCGCCGGACGCTTGTCATCGGCCAAGTCACCCGCCCACGACCAAATTTGTTTCAACCCGGCCGTGCTATCGATGGCATCGGAAAAATCCATGAGCCGCGACAACACACGCGACACATTTCCATCAACCAACACCGCAGGCTTTCGAAACGCAAAGGCCCTCAGTGCCCCCACCGTGTATCGGCCAATTCCCGGCAGCTTCAGCAACTCATCGGCATCCGAGGGAAATACCCCGCCATGTTGTGCAAGCACCGCCTTCGCCGTATCGCGCAGCATCCGCACGCGTCGGTAATACCCCAGACCCTCCCATGCCTTGAGCAAAGCCACATCGCTTGCAGCAGCCAAAGAAGCTACATCGGGAAACGCCTGCAAAAACTTCGTGTAATACCCCTTGCCCAAGACCGTCGCGATCTGCGTCTGCTGCAGCATCACCTCGGACACCAGCACCGCATACGGATCACGCGTCCGGCGCCATGGATAATCCCGCGCCTCCTTGCGAAACCACTTCACCAACGCATCCCTGAAACCCGGGCGATCATCCAGAGCACCCGCGCGACAAGGATGCTTGATCATGCGAGATTTTCCTTCACGCGACCAAGCACCTCCTCATAGGCCTCCATCACATTTCCCAAATCACGGCGGAAGCGGTCCTTGTCCATCTTCTCGCCCGTCTTGAGATCCCACAAACGGCAGCCGTCGGGGCTGATCTCATCCGCCAGCACGATCACCTCGGGATTCGATGCAAGCCGGCCAAACTCGAGTTTGAAGTCGATGAGCTTGAGCCCGCAACGCGCAAAAAAATCGGTGAGAATCGCATTCACCTTCAGCGCCGATTTCCGCAAGTGCGCCATGTCCTCGGGACTGGCGAGCCCCATCTCGCGGATGTAGTCGTCATTGATGAGCGGGTCTCCGAGCTCGTCGCTCTTGTACGAAAACTCAACGATCGGCTGCGAAAATTTGCGACCTTCCTCCATGCCGGTGCGCTTGCAGAAACTCCCTGCCGAATAGTTGCGCACGATGACCTCAACCATCAAAATATCGACCTTCTTGACCTCGACATTCGTCTCATCGATCTGCCTCACGAAATGCGTCGGCACGCCTTCCTTTTCGAGCATGCCATAGATCAAAGTGCTGATGGCATTGTTGAGTCGGCCCTTATTTTCGAAACTCGCTTTCTTCTCGCCGTTGAAGGCCGTCGCATCATTCTTGAATTCCATGCGCAGGGTGTCGGGGCTCTCGGTTGCCCACATCCTTTTGGCCTTGCCTTCGTAGAGAGGAGTCATGCGTTTTTTCCTATTCGCTCGCCCCGCGCTTGGCAAGCGTGCCGCTGGCATTTCGACGGAATTTGCGGATTTCCTTCCGCCATGGTTGCATCACCGACGATTTCCCACAAAGATCCGCGCGCAGGATTTTTTCCATCCGCCACTCCGCATGACCGCCCACCTCGACTTCCGTTCACGCCACCTCGGCCCCGTTGGTTCCGATCGCGAGCAAATGCTTCAAAAATCGGGATTTTCATCGCTCGACGATCTCATCAAGGCCGCTGTCCCGCAGAGCATCCTTTCGGAAAAACCGCTCGATCTCCCCGAGCCACTGAGCGAGCAAGAGGCACTCGATGCCCTCAAGGCGATCATGTCGAAAAACCGCGTGCTCAAGTCCTTCATCGGTCAGGGCTACCACGGCACGCTCACCCCCGGCGTGATCCTGCGCAACATTCTCGAAAACCCCGGCTGGTACACGGCCTACACACCGTATCAGGCGGAAATCGCACAGGGCCGACTCGAGGCCTTGCTCAATTTCCAGACGATGATCACCAGCCTCACCGGCCTCGATGTCGCAAATGCCTCGCTGCTCGATGAAGGCACGGCCGCTGCCGAAGCGATCACCCTCGCCCTCGCGCAAAAGCCCTCCGGCAAAGCGGTCTTTGTCTCCGACCGCTGCCACCCGCAGACCATCGATGTGGTCACCACCCGTGCGGAACCACTCGGCATCGAGGT
>JBIKIK010000105.1:0-5862 GCA_044361655.1 Luteolibacter sp.
CCCAGTTTGCGCCCTCCGGGCGATTAAAAAATAAGGCGCGAAGCGCGCCTGACTGGATTCGAACCAGTGACCGTCCGCTTAGAAGGCGGATGCTCTATCCAACTGAGCTACAGGCGCTGCTGGGGGGATTGTTAGCAGTGGTGATGGGTGATGTCAAAATCAGGTTCGGATGTGGTGGGTGATTGGTTTTTGGCTTTCAGAGCTGGGCTTTGCGGATTAGCTTGGAGCATGCGCATGGCGGTTTACGCGGGGTCCTTTGATCCACCTACGAATGGTCATCTTTGGATGATCGAGCAGGGCTTGGCGATGTTTGATCGCTTGATTGTGGCGATCGGGACCAACACGGCGAAGCGTTATTCTTTCAGCGTTGAGGAACGCTTGGAGTTGCTCAAGGCATCGACGCGTGAGAGCGAGCGTTTGAGCATCACGCATTTCGACAACCGCTATCTCGTCGACTATGCGCGTGAGGTTGGTGCGAAGTATGTGTTGCGGGGAATTCGTTCGCCGCATGATTACGAGTACGAGCGGGTGATGCGTCAGATCAATTCCGACATGGCTCCGGAGATCACGACGGTGTTTCTGATGCCGCCGCGCGACATTGCGGAAGTTTCCTCGAACATGATCAAGGGGCTGATCGGTCCTGCGGGATGGGAGGAAACGGTGGGACGTTATGTGCCGCGTCCGGTTTTTGAAAGCTTGGCGAAGCACGGTGCCGGCAAGTTTGATGCGTGATAGGCTTGGGCAATCGTCTTGTCAGCCCGGAGGAATTTGATTGAATCCGGACATGACGAAAAGTGATCGCGAGTTTTTGTTCCGTTTGTTGGAAACACCGAGCCCGACGGGTTTCGAAATGCCGGGTCAGCGGGTCTGGGCGGATTGGATCAAGGGTCATGCGCAAAGCGTCGAGTGCGACGCCTACGGATCGACCTGGGCGAAGCTTGCTGGCAAGTCATCGAGGGTGGTTATGCTTGAGGCGCATGCCGATGAGATCGGTTACATGGTCAAGCACATCGACGATCGTGGGTATTTGCGCTTGGATCGGGTCGGTGGATCGGATGCCGCGACAGCGCGGGGTAGGCGGATCAACATTTTGGGCGACAAGGGTGAAGTGCCGGGGATCATTGGCAACACGGCGATTCATTTGCGGCGTGACGATCATGGATCGGAGAAGGCCCCGGCGGTGCATGATTTGTGGGTGGATGTGGGAGCCTCGAACGCGCAGGGCGTGGCCAAGCTTGGAATCCGCGTCGGACATCCGGCGGTGTATCAGGACAGCCCGATGGAGTTGGCGAACAAGCGCATCGTCGGGCGCGCCTTGGACAACAGGGTCGGTGGTTACATCATCGCACAGGTGATGAAGCGCATCGCTGCGCACAAATCAAAGCCGGCATTCACGCTGGTTTGTCTCAACGCCATTCAGGAAGAGATCGGTGGTCATGGTGCGATGATGGCGGCCTATCGTTTGAAGCCCGATCTTTGCGTGTGCCTTGATGTGACGCATGCGACCGACACGCCGGGCATTGATCCCGCAAAGCATGGCAGCGTGAAACTAGGTGGTGGCCCTTCACTCACGCACGGCACGGCGAATCATCCGTTGGTGGTCAAGCAGTTGCTTGAGGTCGCGAAGGGCAAGCACATCCCGATCCAGCACGAGGCGAGCAGTCGCTTTACGGGCACTGACACGGATAAAATTTTCCATTCGCGTGAGGGTATTCCGAGCGCCTTGGTTTCACTGCCATTGCGCTGCATGCATTCGGTGGTGGAGACCGCGCATCTTGATGATATTGATCATACGATCGAATTGCTCACAGCCTTTGTCATGTCGCTCAAGGCGGATGATGAGTTTCATCAGAGGTTGGGGGGAGGGATTTGAACATCGAACATCGAAGTGGAAGAGGTGTGCTCCATCTCTTCCAATAACTATGAACAGATAACTATGAACTCTTCCTCTCTGCGTTCCTTTGCGGCTTGGCGGTAAATCTTTCTGAAGAGGGGATGGTGATGAAGAGGGGCTTGGCGGTTGGAAACCGCCGCCACGGTTAGGTGATGAGGCCGGCGCGTTGGAGGCGGGCTTTGGCGACATCTTCGAGTGGGTTTTCGGGGCCGATGGCGAGGCGGATGCTTTTGAGAAGCGTGGTGGTGATCGGTCGCAGGACGGAGAGCGGCAGCGATTTGAGTCCGATCAATTCGCGGTGTTCGGCTGGCAACGAGGCGAGAGCGGATTGGAAGAGTAGCGCGTAGACCGGGCGTGCGGATCTTGGCAGTGGTGGGTTGCGCAGCCATTGGATCACATCGCGGGTGTCATCGTTGACGACCAGTTCGCCGCGGTAGTGGTCGAGCCATGTGAGCAGTTCCGCTTCGTTCATTGGCACATCGGTGAGACCGAGGGGTTCGACGGATTTCGACCAGAGGCGCACATAGGCATCGGCGCCGCCGGGGATTGGGCGGGTGGAGAAAATTTGGTGGCTGCGCAGGAATGAATCCATGAACGCGATGTGAACCCAGCGGAGCAGGTCGGGATCGGCGGCACGATAGTTGCGGGATTCGCCGGATGAGCTTTCGTATTGGCCTTTCACGCGGTCGTGCATGCGGTTGACGCGTGATGCTTCGGCGGCGAGTGCTTCGTGCGAGGCGAAGGTCGTGATCGTGAGCCAGCGGATCGTGCCGGCGAGGCGACCGAGCGGATCGTCTTTGTAGCGCGAGTGCGTGCGAACGCCGGCGAGGCTACCTGGGTGGAGGGCCTGCATCAGTAATGCGCGCACACCACCGACAAGTGTGCCGAGGTCAGCATGCACGACCCATGGCGCATCATCCGGCAGGTAAAGCCCGCGGCCTTCGCCCGATGCAACGGTTTCGAGCCACGGAGGGTTTCCGCTCGGGTCTCCGCAGAGAAGCGCGCGAAATCTGCGGGAGAAAATTTCCTGTAATTTGTTGTTGGGCAAAATGGATGGTGCGCGCTTGCTCTTCGCGATCAGGCGAGGATCTGGGCGAGCACATAGGGAAGGATGCCGCCGGAGCGGTAGTAGTCCTTCTCCACAGGTGTGTCGATGCGAACGATGACCGGGACATCGAATAAGCTGCCATCGGCCTTGCGCACGCTAAGGGTCGCTTGCTGCTGCGGCTTGAGGTCGTTGTCGATGCCTACCAGGTCGAAAGTCGCGTCGGCGAGATCCTTCACCTTGTCGTAATCCGCCTTGTTCACGAAATTGCAAGGGAGCACGCCCATGCCGACGAGGTTCGAGCGATGGATGCGTTCGAAGGATTTTGTGATGACCGCTTTCACACCGAGCAAGTTGGTGCCCTTGGCGGCCCAGTCGCGGCTCGATCCCATGCCGTAGTCTTCACCGCCGATGATGATGGTTGGGATGTTGGCTTGCTGATAAACAGCGGCCGCGTCATAGATCGCTTGAGTTTCACCGTTGATCTTGGTGACTCCGCCTTCGGTGCCGGGCACCATGAGATTTTTGATGCGGACATTGGCGAAGGTGCCGCGGGTCATCACGCGGTCATTGCCACGGCGTGAACCGTAGGAATTGAAGTCGGCGAACTCGACTTTGTTTTCCACGAGGTAGCGTCCGGCCGGGCTGTCCTTCTTGATCGCGCCAGCGGGCGAGATGTGGTCGGTCGTGACCGAGTCGCCGAAGATGCCGAGCGGCCTTGCGCCGATGATTTCGGTGATGTCGCGCGGTGTTGGTGTGAAGCCGTCGAAGAACGGTGGTTCTTGGATGTAGGTCGAGTTGCGATCCCACTCGTAGACATTGCCGGTGGAGGATTTGATTTCGTTCCACTTCGGATTTTGGTCGGCGAAGCCGGTGTAGAGGCGTTGGAACACATCCGGTTTGAGCGATGAATTCATGGCTGCTTCGATTTCGGCGGAGCTTGGCCAGATGTCGTGGAGGAAAACCGGCTGACCGTCTGAGCCGAAACCGAGAGGTTCTTTTTCCATGTCGATATCGACCGTGCCAGCGATCGCGAAGGCGACGACGAGCGGGGGTGACATCAGGAAATTTGCTTTGATCGATTGGTGGACGCGGGCTTCGAAGTTGCGGTTACCTGAGAGCACCGATGCGGCGATGACGTCTTCCGATTTCACCACATCCTCGATGCCTGCGTCGAGCGGGCCCGAGTTGCCGATGCAGGTTGTGCAGCCGTAGCCGACGGTTTGGAAGCCGAGCTTGTCGAGTTCCGCTTGGAGGCCGGTTTTGTTGAGGTAATCGGTGACCACGCGCGAGCCTGGGCCGAGGGAAGTTTTCACCGATGGTTTCACGGTGAGGCCTAAGGCGTTCGCCTTCTTGGCGAGTAGGCCCGCGGCAAGCATCACGCTTGGGTTCGAGGTGTTCGTGCAGGATGTGATTGCGGCGATGAGCACCGAGCCGTGAGTGATCGTGTCCTTGATGCCGCCCTTGCTGTCGACGCTGACTTCCCAAAGCGGGTAGGTGGGGGTGTTGCTGTTTTCGGTGACGACACCGACTTCGGCACCAAGTGCGCGGGCGGCACCTGTGGCATCATCGGGCACGCTGTCGAGGGTCGGCGGAAGCTTGAGTGGCTCGGCTGATCCAGCGGCGGGTTGCTTGTTGTAACCATCGGGTGCAGGACCGGTGAGCAACGAGGCCCACTTTGATTTGAGTGACTCGAGTTCGATGCGGTCTTGCGGGCGCTTCGGTCCGGCGACGCCGGGCTTGACCTTTGAGAGATCGATTTCGACCACTTGCGAAAACTCGAGTGCGTCCTTTTCCGTCGGGATGCCCCAAAGCCCTTGGGCCTTGTAGTAATTCTCGACCGTCTTGCAGAGTTCGGGTGAGCGTCCGGTGCCGGCGAGGTAGCCGGTGGTGATTTCGTCGATGCCGAAGAAGCCCATCGTCGCGCCGTATTCCGGGGCCATGTTGGCGATGGTTGCACGGTCGGGCAGCGAGAGTGCTTTTGCGCCGGGTCCGTAGAACTCGACAAATTTTCCGACGACTTTCGTTTTGCGCAGGACTTCCGTCACGAGCAGGACGAGGTCGGTGGCGGTGACGCCGGTGGCGAGTTCGCCGGTGAGGTGGACGCCGACGACTTCGGGGACAAGGAAAGTGACTGGTTGGCCGAGCATTCCGGCTTCCGCTTCGATGCCACCGACGCCCCAACCGACGACGCCGAGGCCATTGATCATCGTTGTGTGCGAGTCGGTGCCGACGAGTGTGTCGGGGTAGAAGACGCCATCTTTTTCGAGCACGCATTTGGCGAGGTACTCGAGGTTCACTTGGTGAACGATGCCGATGCCGGGTGGCACGACCTTGAAGGTATCGAATGCCTGCTCGCCCCATTTCAGGAACTCGTAGCGTTCGCGGTTGCGGTGAAATTCGAGGTCAAGGTTGCGGTTGAGCGAGTCGCCGGTGCCGGCGTAATCCACCTGCACTGAGTGGTCGACGACGAGATCGACCGGCACGAGCGGTTCGATCATTTTCGCATCGCGGCCCATGCCATTGACGGCCGAGCGCATCGCGGCGAGGTCGACCAAAAGCGGCACGCCGGTGAAGTCTTGCAAGACGATGCGTGCGACCACGAAGGGGATCTCATAGTCGCCGGGATTTTTTGCGTTATAGGCTGCGAGGTTGGCGATGTCCTTGTCGCTGACCTTGAGTCCGTCGTTGTTGCGGAGAAGCGATTCCAGCACGATGCGGATCGAGACCGGCAGGCGGGAGAGCTTGGAAAATCCTTGTTCGGCGAGAGCAGGCAGCGAGTGGAATTTGCCCTCGGCTCCGGAGCCGGTGGTGAAGGTGCGGAGTGTGTTCATGGTGGGTGGGAGGAATGCGCTGTAGCGGCGATCGTGCCAAATGTCGCAAGGAGCGGACGGGCGGAGGCTAGCGGCAGGCGGGGATTTGT
>JBIKIK010000106.1:0-5848 GCA_044361655.1 Luteolibacter sp.
GACGATTTCCGCTTCTTGTTCGTGGAACTTCGCGTTGAGTACCGAGTGGGGAATTTTGGCGCGTTTGAGCATGCGCGCGAGGGTTTCGGAAGACTCCACCGAAGCGGTACCGACGAGGCAGGGTTGGCCTTTGGCGTGGGCTTCCTCGATTTTGGCGATCACCGCGTTGAACTTTTCACGGCGGGTCTTGAAGACCTGGTCGTTTTCGTCGACGCGGTTGTTCGGGCGGTTGGTGGGGATGGGCAGGACATCGAGGCGGTAGATGTCGTGAAACTCGGCGGCTTCGGTTTCGGCGGTGCCGGTCATACCCGCGAGTTTTTCGTAGAGGCGGAAGTAGTTTTGAATCGTGATGGTGGCGAAGGTTTGAGTTTCCTTCTCGATGGCCACGCCTTCCTTGGCCTCGACTGCCTGGTGCAGTCCGTCGGACCAACGGCGGCCGGGCATTTCGCGGCCAGTGTTTTCATCGACGATGACGACCTTGTCGTCCTTCACGACATACTGCACATCCTTTTCGAAAACGCAGTAGGCTTTGAGGAGTTGGGAAATGTTGTGAATTTTTTCCGCCTGCGAATCCATGCGGACTTGGAGCGAATCCTTGGCAGCGGTTTTCTGCGCGTCGTTGAGTTCGCGGTTGGTGTCGATGTCGGCGTAGAGCGAGCCGAGGTCGGGCAGTGTGAAGGCGTCCGGGTCGCCGGGTGAGAGGAAATTGCGGCCCATTTCCATCAGGTCCGAGTCGTTGCTCTTCTCGTCGATGACGAAGTAGAGTTCTTCCTTGAGGTCGAAGAGTTCCTTTTTCTGTGCGTCCTGGTGAAATGAGAGTTCGGCCTTTTCGAGAAGGCGGCGCATTTCCGGCTCTTCCATGAAGCGCATGAGCTGGCGGTTGCGCGGTTGGCCGAGTTTGAGTTTGTAGAGTGCGCGTCCGGCACCTTCCTTGTCGCCGACTTCGAGGAGTTGTTTCGCTTCGGTGGCCGTCTCGTTGCAAAGTTGGGTCTGGCGTTTGACGAGTTGTTCGACCGAGGGTTTGTACTTGTCGTATTGCTGCGACGAGTGGGAGGAGGGGCCGGAAATGATGAGGGGCGTGCGGGCCTCGTCGATGAGGATCGAGTCGACCTCGTCGATGATGGCGATGTAGTGGCCGCGTTGGACTTGTTCGTCCTTGGTCGAGGCCATGCCGTTGTCGCGAAGGTAATCGAAGCCGAACTCCGCGTTGGTGCCGTAGGTGATGTCGCAGGCGTATTCCTCGCGGCGTTCCCATGGGGGCATTTGGTTTTGGATGCAGCCGACGCTGAGACCGAGGAAGCGGTAGAGCGCGCCCATCCAGTCCGAGTCGCGGCGTGCGAGGTAGTCATTGACCGTCACGATGTGGACGCCGAGGCCGGTGAGGGCGTTGAGGTAGACGGGCAGTGTGGCGACGAGGGTTTTGCCTTCGCCGGTTTGCATCTCGGCGATCATGCCGCGGTGGAGTGCGATGCCACCGATGAGCTGGACATCGAAGTGGACCATTTCCCAAAGGATCGGGTGGTCGTTGACGGTGATCGTCGTGCCGCACATACGGCGTGCGGCGTTTTTCACGACCGCGTAGGCTTCGGGGAGAATTTGTTCGAGGTATTTCGCGCGGGCCTTGGGGAAATTTTCCGAGACTTCGTGGAAGGCGGCCTTGGCGGCTTCGATGGATTCGGCGCTCGCTTCGACTGATGAGGGGAGTTGGGAGAATTCGCTGCGGAGTGGGGCGATGCGTGCTTCGAGATTTTGCGCGGTGGCGGCGAGTTCCTCGGCTGACATGCGCTCAACAGCGGGCTTGGGCGGTGCTTCGAGTGCGTGGTAGCGGGCGAGTTGGGATTGCCACATGCGGGTCATTTCCCGCAATCTTTCCTCGGGCTCCCGTTGCAGGGCTTCCTCGATTTCATTGATGCGGGCAACCGTCGGTCGGATGCGGCGCACTTCGCGCTGGTTCTTACTGCCGACGATTTTCTGGAGAATCCACTTGATCATGTGACGCTGGGGGTGAGGCGGTAGGAACCGCCGGGCCGGAGGGAATACACCGGGGAAGAGGACCTTGCAAGCGCTGGAGATGGGCGGGGCGACTTAAGTTTTCCCGCCGAAAAGGACTTGGATTGGCGGTATCGGCCGCCTGGGCCTCAATGAGACATTGGGTTGTCGCCGGAGGCATCGCCGAGGTGGCTCATGTTTTCCGGCAGGAAGCGTTTGAAGCGGGTCTTGTCGATCGACTTCATGTAGGCCTCCTCGGGCGAGATCATGCCCTCGCGAAGTTTCGTCCAGATCGATTCGTCCATGAACTGCATGCCATCGGCTTTGCCGCCGGTGATCACATCGTAGAGTTTTTGGGTCGCGCCTTCGCGGATGATCGCGGAGACCGCCGGGGTGGCGAACATGATTTCGTGGACGGCGGTGCGGCCGGGTTTGTCGATGCGTTTGCAGAGGAGTTGGGCGACCACGCCGCGCAGCGAGGCGGCGAGCATGGTGCGGACCTGCGATTGTTGGTCGGCGGGGAACACATCGATGATGCGGTCGACCGTCTTGCGCGCGTTGTTGGTGTGGAGGGTACCGAAGACGAGCAGGCCGGTTTCGGCGGCGGTGAGGGCGAGTGAAATCGTTTCGAGGTCGCGCATCTCACCGACGAGCACGATGTCCGAGTCCTCGCGCATTGCGGCGCGGAGTCCATCGGCGAAGGAGGGCGTCTGGATGTGGACCTCGCGTTGGGTGATGATCGATTTTTTGTTGCGATGAACGAACTCGATCGGTTCCTCGACCGTGATGATGTGGCGGCTGAAGTTTGAGTTGATGTAATCGAGCAGTGCCGCGAGCGTGGTGGATTTGCCCGAGCCGGTGGGGCCGGTGACGAGCACGAGGCCGGAGCGCATGTGGCCGAACTCTTTGACGATTTCCGGCACGCCGAGTGATTCGAGTGAGGCGATCTCGGTGGGGATGAGACGGAAGACCGCGCCGAGGCCGTTTTGTTGCTTGAGGTAGTTGCAGCGGAAGCGTGAGTTTTCGTCCATCTCGTAGGCGAAGTCGAGGTCGCCTGCCTGCAGATATCGTTCGAAGGCGGCGGGGTCGCAAATTTCCCCGAGCAGGCTTTTGAAATCATCGCCGCTGAGGACCTCCTTGTCGGGGATCGGAGTGACTGCGCCGTGGACGCGGATTTTCGGTGGCTGACCTTCCGATAGGTGGAGGTCGGATCCTTTGGTGGATACGAGGTAGCGGAAAAACTCGTCGATGCGGGCCATGGCGGGTCGTGGGAGAGGAAAAGTTGGCGTATCAGGATTGGAGGAAGACCTTCATTTCGGCCTTGTCGTCGGAGCGGTAGAGCAGTTCTTCGCGGGTGATCAGTCCATCGACATAAAGTTTGCGCAGGGATTCGTCCATGGTGATCATGCCGACATTTTTACCGGTCTGCATGACGCCGGGGAGCATGTAGGTTTTGCCTTCGCGGATGCAGTTCGAGACGGCGGGTGTGTTGACGAGCAGCTCGAGTGCCATGACGCGTCCGGTGCCATCGGCGCGGGGTACGAGTTGCTGGGAGAGGATGCCGCGCAGGGATTCGGAGACCATGATGCGGATCTGGTCGCGTTGGTCGGTGGGGAACACATCGAGCACACGGTCAAGCGTGCGTGGGGCGTTGCCGGTGTGGAGGGTGCCGAGGACAAGGTGACCGGTTTCGGCGGCAGTGAGCGCGAGCTGGATCGTCTCGAGGTCGCGCATTTCTCCGACCATGATTACATCGGGGTCTTCCCGCAGGGCACCGCGCAGTGCTTTGGCGAAGGACTCGGTGTGAGTGTGCACTTCGCGTTGGTTGACATGGCAGCCTTTGGATTCGAACACATATTCGATCGGATCTTCGAGGGTGAGGATGTGGTCCTCGCGGTCGCGGTTGATGAAATCGACGAGGGCTGCGAGCGTGGTCGACTTGCCGGAGCCGACCGAACCGGTGATGAGCACGAGGCCGTTTTGATAGCGGGTGAGCGGCAGGATGTGTTCGAGTGGCAGGCCGATGTCTTCGATCGAGCGGATGTTGCTGTTGATGATGCGGAACACCATGTCATAGCCAAGGCGTTGCTTGATGACTGAGGCGCGGTAGCGTCCGCTGGGGGAAGAGTAGGCAAAGTCGATGTCGCCGCGTTGGTCGAGACGGGCCCATTCGGTTTCCGAAAGGAAAGAGCGGGCGAGTTTTTCGGCTTGTTCCGGGGTCAGCGGATCATGGTCTTCCCAAATGGGAGAGAGCGTGCCGAAGCGCCTCCATGCTGGGGGGTAGCCAGTGGCGAGGTGAACATCCGAGCAGTCGTATTCACGGCCGATCTGGAGGTATTGGTCAACATGATCGAGGACCTGATGGGTGGACATGGGGCTTGTTGGAAAGGGCTTGGCTGGAGTCGCTGTCGCGATGGATTGTCGGGTTGGAAACTAGTGATGTGGAGATGCGTTGGCTCAGCCATTTTCTCAGCGCATCGCCGAGCCAGATCTTCAACAGCGGTCGGGCAGTGGTCAAGGTGAGACCAAGCAGCGTGCCAGCGAGGCCGCGTGATTTTTCCGCGCGTGCGGATTTTTTGCGGCGAAAGAGCATGCTGGCGGCGAGGCCGGAAACGATCGAGCCGGTGACCCAGATGCCGGGTTTGTCGTGCAGCGAGTGGCGGATGCGAGCAGGCACATCGAGCTTCTCGCGGAGTGCGATGGCATCGTGCGTGAGTCGCGAACGGGCGGCGGCACTGAGTCGGATCAGGCGTTCGACTTGGGATTTTTCTGCAGATTTTCGATCCATTCGCGATCTCTTTGGAATTCGGCGCGGGTTACGGGGAAGAGTGGCGTGGTGTCGCCGGATGATTTGCGCAGGAGGATGGCGGCGACGATGATGTGGATGGCGCCGATGGCGAGGGCGGTCCAGAACCATGGCCAACCCGCGAGTTGTGATAGTGCGCCGATACCGCCGGCGAGGAGCAATGACCAACCGAAGGTGACGCAGAGGATGGCGGCGATACCGCGTGCCGCTTTGTTCGAGCCTTTGCGTGCGGCGTCCTTGGCCTCGAGTCGGATCAACTCGGCGCGAGAGCTGGCGATGGCGAGCAAGGCTTCGATCCAAGTCGACGGGCCATGCGATGTTTCGCGGCCTTCGGGCGTGGGCGGTGAGCTTGAATCTGGCATGAAAGGTGGCGAATGGGCGTCGCTTGGCTGATGAGCGAAATGATCATCAGCCGATGCGAATCACCGGCGCTTCGGATTGGGTTGTGAAATCAGCGGCGGGTGATGAGGCCGATGAGGAAGCCGACGCCGAGGGCACCCAGCACGCATTTCGTGGGGTTTTGGCGGATGTAATCTTCGGCGGTCGAGTGAAGCTCTTGCGCTTTCACGCGGGTTTCCTGCCAGTGTTCGGTGGCTGATTCGCGAAGATGTTGGGATTTTTCGGCGGCCGTTTGGCGGAGGTGCTGAGCGGATTCAATTGCGCGATCCTTGAGAGCGGCGGCTCTGGATTCGGCGGTGTGCACGAACTCGCGGGCTCTTTCGCCGGCGGCGGCGCGGAGGTCGTTGGCGGCTTGGGCGATCGAGGGGTTTGCGGCGGTGGCCTCGGTGTTGTCGAGAGTGGAAGCGGAGTCGGTCATGGCTTTGTTCGTTTGGATTGCAAGTTTCCGGAGCTCGGCCCGGAGATGGGAATCATCGCACTTTTGGCGTTTGGCGCAAGACAGCATCTCGGGAAATGCGGCAACCTGAGGATGATTTTCGCGGGGGGCGCGGAAAGGCGGAATATATTTTGCGCTCATTCGAGCGGACCGATGCCGATCAGGTCGCGGTCTTCCTTGGCGGCTTCGATGAAGGTGTGGTCCATCGAAATCGCCTG
>JBIKIK010000008.1:0-19319 GCA_044361655.1 Luteolibacter sp.
ATGATAGATCACAGCATGCCTGCCTCAACCGCAGCAGAGCGGTGAGCATCCGCATCCGAACCGCCGCTGCATTGCCGGAATCTCCAGCGATCTGCACCAGTTTGCGCCCTTCGACCTGCAAGTCACGGTACACACTCTTCTGCTGATCCGTGAGTTCGCACCACTCGTCGATGAGCAATTTCGATGGCAGATCCGGAGCCACCTGTTCCTTACTGCGCCTCAGCATGAGCGGCTTCAAGCGCAGGCGAAGTCGCTCCATCACACCGGAGTCACCACTCACGGCCCGCAGTGGCATTTCATACCGCTGCTTGAAATCCTCACGGACCCCAAGCCAACCGGGCAGCACAAATCGGAAAATCGACCACAAATCCCCTACCCCGTTTTCAAGCGGCGTACCGGTCAGCGCGATCCGTGCATTGCCGCGCAATTTGAATAAGGCCCGGGCATGATCGGTGTCAGGATTTCGCATCAAGCTCGCCTCATCGACCACGACCGCGCGGTACTCACGCCCCAAGTGCCAAACAAGATCGCGCGCCAAAGTGCCATAACTCGTGATCACGACATCCCCATCACGAAGCCCTTCGCGCAAACTCTCGCGTCCCGCGCCATGCAACACAACCACCCTCCGATTTGGCGCAAACCTCGCGAATTCCGCACGCCAGTTGCCCAGCAAGGACGCAGTCGCCACCACCAGCACAAGACCGGACTCATTAGGCTTCGCTTCAAACAAATGCTCAATCACCGCAATGGCTTGCAGCGTTTTACCAAGACCCATGTCATCCGCCAGCAAGGCCCCACCAAATCGCCGCACACGATCCACCATCCACGCCGCGCCCGCAAACTGATAAGGTCTCGGCTCAGCCACGAGCGTTGATGGCTTTTGAAAGGGCTCGAGCGCCGCACTTTTCCCTGAGCCCGATTTTGAAAAATTCGCACAAAGCTCCGTCACCACATCCGCCGAGACTCCCCTTGCCTCATAGCGACCACCCTCTTGGCGAACATCGAGCTCGGCCATCAAGGGATCGATCAAGCCGCCAATTTCATCGGACAGCACAATACGCCGACCATCGCTGCGCTTCTCGACCCCAGCGCCGGACCGCAGCATGCGCTGGATCTCCGCCGCAGGCACACGCGCGCCATCGCCCGTTTCATACGACAAATCAAAATTGAGCCAATCATCGCCCGAGCCCTGAATCTCGATGCGCGGAGAAACAAGCACCACCTTTTCACGCGACCGTTTGAAATTCGCGCTTTCATCAATTTTCCACGTCACCCGCAGTTTCGGCAGAACCCGCGAAAGAAACCCAATCACCGCGGCCTCGCCCGCAAGCACTCCACGCTCGTTGCTCGAAAAATCAAATCCCACAGCACACATCGTCTCAAGCACCTTGGCCTCGCTCGCAAGGTCGCGCACCTCACAACGATCCCCCACGAGATGCGGCAATGCGGAAACACTTCCAGACATCGGAAAAACGGCATCACTACCATCATAACGAATCGAAATGCCAGCCTCCACACGAGACAGAGATCCATCCAAGGACAGCACCACCTCAAAGCGCGCGGGCACAAAATGCAGCGCCCCAAGCCATCCCGACTCGGGCAATTCGAGCCAGTTTTGAAACAACCCGATGCGATCCAAAAATTCGCGCATCGGCAATTCGACCGGCGATTTCCGCGCGAGGCCACGCATGATCCTTTCACCAACATCGGGCATCGCTCCATCGCCCAAACGCTCGAGCCCCGATTCACTCACCCGCCAATATGCTCCATCGAGCTCAAACCACTCGCTGGCAGCAGGAATCAGCCGCACAACATCACCGGCATAGTGCACCTCCGAAACCGCAATCCGTCCCCCTTTGGAAATTTGCAAAGCGTCAGGTGACTGCCCCGTCCGCAGGCGAGGATGATCGATGATCGCCGATAAGAAATCATCAACCCGCTTTCCATCCAGATGCAAATGCGCCTCCGGACTTCGCGCCATACGCTGCGACTCCAACCAAAGCCCAAGTTTTTCATCCGCAGCGGAAATTTCATCGGCCTTGGATTCTCGCACCAACACGCTGAGTTTTCCGCGTTGCAAGGCATCCCGCCAATTTCCCGGCAGCACCAAATCCGACGCGGATTTTTGCGCAGCTACCGCCTTCGCCTCATCCGGCGTTTTCACGGCATCAGCCCCTACCAGCGCCTTCAACCCCGTGGCCACCGCATGACAACACACCTCGCCACTCGCCTGATTCTCCGGGCACGAGCAACGAACCTCAAAGTCGGACGCCGACTTCACCACCACCCCCACACGAAAAACCCGCTTTCCAACCCGCACGGCACCCCGCCATCCACTCTCGGTTTTTTTCGCCTCCACCACCGCCCCACCTTCACGCAAAGCCAAGCCCTCCTTGAAGGCCCGCCATGATGCCGCCCCACGCAGCGCTTGTTCCGTCCATTCACTCATCCGCCACCCATCATCCACGGGAAATGCTCGTCGGCAACCTTGGGTATAAATTGCCTTTGCATTGACCCCGCACCGCACATAGCGAAACTTTTGCTCATGGAAATGCCCGAGGACGACTTCACCGACATCCTGCGCAAGGCGATGATTGGCAACGCGCTTGCGCCGGCGGAACTCGCGCGCAGGGCGGAGACGAGTCTCGCAGCACTGAACCGTTTTCAAAAAGGGCAATTCGACGAAACCCTTGCCCGCAAGATCGCCACCGCGCTCGGCATCGATGCGAATGCCTATACCTCGATCGACTCGTATCGGCCCGACGCATCCATTCCACCTAAAATTCACCGCCTCGAATTACCCTTCGGCAGAGGTCATGTGAACGCATGGATGCTTGAAGATGAAAACCAATTGATCCTTTTCGACACCGGATATCAGGCCAAGGACCTGCTGGCTGAAATCGATCAACGCTTCGGCCGCCTGCCCGACCGAGTCCTCATCACCCACGCCCACCGCGACCACACCGGCGGCATTCGCAATCTCCTTCAACACGGCATTCCGATCCACGCCCAAGGCATCCGGGAAACGACTCCGATGAAACCCGGCGATTCGATCCGCATCGGCAAGGTCACCATCTGCGCTTGCGACCTCGCTGGTCATGCGATCCCCGCACTCGGCTATCGGATCGATGGATTGCCAAGCCCAGTACTGATCACCGGCGACGCTCTCTTCGCCGGATCCATCGGCGGCTGCGCCACACCCGAGGCCTATCGCATCGCCCTCAAAAATATTCATCACGCGTTTGAACACAGCCCACCAAACTGCGTCATCCTGCCAGGTCACGGCCCGGCCACAACCTGGGGCGCGGAAACAAAACACAATCCGTTCATCGCCGGGATGAGCGGATCCCGTTGAGCTCAAATCCGCACATCCACCATCGCGCGCTTGCGGCGGAGTTCGATCCACCTCTCATACTGCGCCGAGGTCTTTTTCTTGCGCACGCGCTCTTCGATCATCGGGCGCACCTTTTCCAGCGGAGGTGGCGGACCCAAGGAAATTATACTCGGCTTGACGATGGTAAAACCCTGCGGGTCCATCAAGGGGCCCACAACACTGTCGACCTTGGAGTCAAAAATGATCGCTGCAAATTCGGCTGAGAGATCCGTGCGCGGAACATTTTCCTGAAGTCCGCCATTTTCGGCGAAGGCGTCCTTCGAATGTTCCTTGGCGAGTTCTCCGATGTCCTTGCCACCCGCGATCTGCTTGGCGAGATCCTCGGCCAAGGCCAATTGCGTGTCTGGCGTGACAGCCGGATTCGCCGGATCGACCGCCGGAATGAAAATTTTGCGGAAGCTGATCGTGTCCTTGCTGAAATCACGAAGCGTCGGCTTCACCGCCTCATACTCGTCGCGAATTTCATTCGGCAATGGCGGCGGCGCATCGGAAAATTGCTGAGCACGCATTGCCTGCACCACCATTTTTTCGCGCGTCATTTCGCGATACCCTTCCATGGTCAGACGACTGCGCTTGAGCTCTTCACGAAATTTCACCTCATCGCCGTTGTACAACTCACGCATCTGGCGTTTGACCTCCTCATCGATGAGGTAGGGCTTGATCGAGGCACCGAGCTGCTTGAACTCATCAAGGATGATCTGACGATCGATCAGTTCCTGCATCACACCGGCCCTGGCTTTTTTGAATTGCTCTTCAAATTCCGCACCGCGGCGCGGGTACTGCGCGCTGAGTTGCGCATACACCGGCGCGAGCATGAAGGAAACCTGGTTCTTGGTGATGACGCGGCCATTGACCTTTGCCGCGATGCCATTGACCTCGATCGGCCCGCTTGATCTTGCTGCCGTAGGGGCTTGCGCTGATGCCGATGGCACCATGATGGCAGTTGCGGCGATGACGAGGCTGGCGATGAATTGATGTTTCATAATTCGCGAAGGAAAGCACGCGAGCACTGCGGCCATCCATGATGACCGAATCATCCACCCGACTCCACCGGATGGCAAGCCACTAAAAGTCGCGCGATTTGGCCTTTTGTGGACAAAATTTACCAACAATGACGCTGGCGATTAGGACTCAAATCTGATAGCATCAGTTTCAATCGATGGAAACAAACGAAAACCGCAAAGCCTTGAAGATCGAGCCCTTGCTGGGCGGATTGGCTCTCTTGCTGCTTCTTGCAGGATGTTTTTATGTGCTCAAGCCCTTCTTTTCCGCGATTCTTTGGGCGATCATTCTTACTTTCTCGCTGCACCCGCTGCAAAAAAAGTTCACCCAGTGGTTCCGTGGCTCAAAAACCCTCGCAGCCTGCCTCGTCACCCTCATGGTCCTGCTCGTGATCGCCGGACCATTTGTCGTGGTCGGCATCAGCGTCGCCAAGGACGGCAAGGAGCTCGCCATCGCCACCAAGGATTGGTTTTTGTCGATCCCTGACACGCCACCCAAATGGATTAGCAAAGCCCCGGTGATCGGCGAAGAACTCGGCAACTACTGGAGCGACATTGCCGCAGACCGCAAGCGCTGGATCGAACAGCTCGATAAAGAAGTGGAGTCGCCCATCAAGAACAAGGCAATCGAGGATGACGACGACATCAAAGTCACCCCACATACAGAGTTGCTTCCGGGATATGCCGAACAAATCCAAGCTGAATCGGCGGACAAAACCACAGCGAAACCCGACAGCGAGTCATCCCCCATCATCGCAATGCTCGGGCGCTTTCTCGCATGGGCCCGCACCGGCCTCATCGCCGTCGGCCTCACGGTCGGCCAAGGGGTCACCCAAATTCTCATCAGCACTTTTCTGGCGTTCTTCCTTTTGCGCGATTCGCCACAACTCGCCGCACGCCTCAATGTCACCGTCGAGCGCCTCGCCGGTGATCGCGGCCGACAGCTGATCAAAGTCGCGGGCAACACCGTTAGCGGCGTCATCTACGGCATCCTCGGCACAGCGATCGCGCAAGCCATCGTCGCAGGCATCGGCTTCACCATCGCCGGCATTCCCGGTGCCGTCCTACTCTCGGTGCTCACCTTCTTTTTCGCCGTCATTCCCTTTGGCCCCCCGCTCATCTGGTTGCCCGCAACGATTTGGCTCTTCGCCAACGAAAAACACGGACTCTCGCTCTTCATGCTGCTCTGGGGCATCTTCGTAATCAGCAGCGTCGACAACCTCCTGCGCCCCTACCTCATCAGCCAAGGCACCAAGCTACCCTTCGCGCTCATCTTCTGCGGCGTGATCGGCGGAGCCCTCGCCTTCGGTCTGGTTGGCGTGTTCCTCGGTCCCACACTCCTTGCCGTGGCCTTTCGCCTGATCGAAGAATGGTCATCGGAAAAGCCCGCCATCACATCCGAGTCACCAGCGGCGAGCATTTAGGCATTGCACCGCTCGCCATGTGGGGCATAACCCGCGCGTGGCGTTGAGTCCATCCAAGCTGGGAGCCGTTCTCGAGGTCTTCGAAAACAATTTTCGCGAGCACGGCGAGATTGGCGCATCAATCAGCATCTGGTGGCGCGGTCATGAGTTGTTATCTCATGCCGCCGGTTGGTGCGAAAAGGAACAGCTCAAGCCATGGAGCGATCAGACGCTCATCCCGGTCTACTCCGCCACCAAAGTTCCTTCGGCCGCAACATTGCTTCTCGCGCTTGCCAATCAAGGCCTGAATGAAAACACCCCCGTGCGCGAGGTGTGGAAAAATTTTCCGATCGCCGCCGCAAATTTCTCCCACCTCCTTTCACACCAATGCGGCCTTGCCATCCTCGATCACGACGCCGATGTGCATGATCACACCGCCGTGGTCGCCGCGATCGAAAATCAAATTCACACATGGCCACTAGGCAGCGGTCACGCCTACCACCCACGCACCTTCGGCGCGCTCACCGATGAACCCGTGCGCCAACTCACCGGCCAAACCCTCGGTCAATACTGGCGCGAAAAAATCGCAGATCCGCTCGGCCTCGATTTCTGGATCGGCCTGCCCAACAGCGAGCATCATCGCGTCGCAAGACTCTACCCTGGCAAAGCCGGCCATGCGGAAACCACCGATCCATTCTATCAACAACTCAACTCGCCAAACTCACCAACCCGCCGCGCCTTTACATCGCCACGCGGGCTCCATTCGATCCAGGAAATGAATTCCCCAAAAGCCTGGTCGGCCGGCTTTCCCGCACTTGGCGGCATCGGCACAGCCACCGCGCTCGCAAAGTTCTATCAGGCCATCCTCGGCCATATCGAGAGCCCACTCACCCCCGCCATCCGCTACGCGCTCACGACACCGCTCAGCTCTGGCGACGACCGTGTGCTGCTCCGTCCCACCGTCTTTTCCTGCGGCGCACAACTCGACCCGCTCGATGCCGATGGCCAAAAAATCCGCAAAATTTTCGGCCCTTCACCCAACGCCTTCGGTCACCCCGGCGCTGGCGGCAGTCACGCGCTCGCCGACCCGGATTCCGGCATTTCCTTCGCCTATGTCATGAATCAAATGAACCTCGGCGTGATGCCCGGGCCAAAATGCATGGCTTTGGTCGAGGCGCTTTTCAGCAATGATGACTAATCCGGTGCAGCATGCCGCTTGACCGAATCATTCGGCGGATTCCATGCTCACTTCCGATGCGAATCCTCACCGGTCTCCAACCTAGCGGCAAACTTCATGTCGGAAACTATTTCGGCGCGATGGAACCGGCCGTGCGCCTACAGGATAAGGGCGAAGCATTCTACTTCATCGCCGATTACCATGCGATGACTTCCTCACACAAGGCCGACGCGTTGCGCGAAAATGTCCGCGAACTTGCCATCGACTTTCTCGCCTGCGGTCTCGATCCGGCAAAGGCGGTCTTCTTCCGTCAAAGCGCCGTGCCAGAAGTCAACGAACTCGCATGGATCCTCTCAACAATTTGCCCGATGAGCCTGCTGGCAAAATGCCACTCATACAAAGACAAGACCTCGCAAGGCATCGCACCCAACCACGCGCTTTTCGCCTATCCGGTCCTCATGGCGGCCGACATTCTTCTCTACGATTCCAACAAAGTCCCTGTCGGCAAAGACCAGAAACAACACCTCGAAGTCACACGCGATCTCGCAGTCAAACTCAACGACACCTACGGCGAAGGCACTGCAGTGATCCCCGAACCAATCATCCGCGAAGAAACTGCCATCGTCATCGGACTCGACGGACGCAAAATGAGCAAGAGCTACGACAACACGCTACCGCTCTTCGGCGATGAAAGAACCCTGCGCAAACTCATCATGAAAATCACCACCGACTCTACAGCGGTGGAAAATCCCAAACCGGTGGAAAATTCCATCATCCTCGCGCTCTACCGGCTCTTTGCGAGCGAGGCGGACTACGCAACCATGGTCGCCGACCACGAACGCGGAGGCATCGGCTACGGCGACCTCAAGAAACGTCTCGCCGATGCCTACTGGGACTACTTCGCACCGATGCGCGAAAGGCGGCTCGCCATTTCCCAGGATCCGGGCTATGTTGACAAAATCCTCGCCGATGGCGCAGAGCGCGCACGCAACGAAGCCGCTAAGGTCCTTCAACGCGTCCGCCGCGCGGTCGGCCTCGCTTGATCCAATCACACCAACAAAATCACCATGAAAAAATCCGCACTCTGCCTGCTCGTCGATGGCTTCGAGGAAATTGAAACCGTCACCCCCGTCGATGTCCTGCGACGCGCCGGCGTCGAGGTGACCATCGCCGCGCTCGCTGACAAAATCGCCGCCGGCAAGCAAGGCATGCGCCTCGAGGCGGATGCCTTGCTCGATGATGTCGATGCTTCGGACTTCGATCTTCTGCTCATCCCCGGCGGTCCGGGCGTGGCCGCATTGCGCAGCGACGGACGCCCCGCAAAGCTGGCCGCCCAGTTCGCCGCCAAACATAAGCCGGTCGCCGCGATCTGCGCCGCGCCACTGGTGCTAATGGATGCCGGTCTGCTCGCCGGAAAAAAATTCACCGCCTACCACTCCGTCCGCGAGGAGCTCGGCGGCGGTCTCGATGATCGCGTGGTCGTCGATGGGCAGATCATCACCTCACGCGGCGCAGGCACCGCCCTCGATTTCTCGCTGGCAATCGTCAAACACCTGCTAGGCGGCAAAGCCACGGTCGATGTGGCCGAGGAAATCATGGCCTGATTCCACACTCGCGGAGAATGCGCGCTTGCGTTCATTCCATCGCTTGCGAATCTTCGCCAATCGTGCCTGCCGAGCCCCGAAAGCCGCTGTGGCTGCTCCCCAACCTGCTGAGCCTTGATGCCCCGCTTGTCGCTATCGCTTGGCTTTATGTCTTTGCGCAAACTTGGCGCCTTGGCTACCTCCCATGGGAGTCCTATCTCGTCCTCGGTCTTGCCGTCTGGGCGATCTACATCGCCGACCGCCTGCTCGACCTCTCGATCCTCGGAGGCAACTCGCCGAAACTTTCCATCCGTCACCGTTTCCACCAACAACACCGGAAATTTTTCATCACCGCGCTGATCATCTCGGCAGGCATCACACTCGCACTTGTGATCTCGCGAATGCCGATGTCGATCTACGCAAAACTCATGCCCGGCGGATTGCTGGTCGCCGGCTTCTTCGGCGTCTCGATGCTCGCCAGCCAGGACGAACAGGAAGTCCCCCACGCAAAAAACATCATCGCAGGATTCAGCTTCGCCTTCGGCACCGCAATGTTTGCCCAACTCTATCGATCCGGCTTCGACCTCTGGGACATGATCGGATCCCGCGAATTCATCAGTTTCGCCACCCTCTGTATTCTGAACATTTCCGCAATCGACATCTGGGAACACGCCAACCGCTCGCCCGACACCGAAACCAAGGCCAGCGACGAACTATCGCTCACACTTCCCCTCACGATTCTTGCCGCCACCGCTCTCGCCAGCGCGGTCCTCGACCAAAGCGGCGCCAGTCGGCCCTTCTTTTACTCGATCCTCACCGGCGCGGCGCTGCTCTACATGCTCAACCGCATGCGCTCGAGCCTATCGATGGACGCGATGCGAGTGCTGGCGGATGTCGCCATGCTGGCACCCGTCCTGCTATTCATCGCCTTCGACCGGCGCTGATTCATACTTGTCGGCTGCCACCTACATCGTTAAATCAAACCTTTCCAAAATGAGCCGCTCCGACCAGTTCACCCGCAAACCCGCCATCATCATCCTCGGTGCCCCAGGCTCCGGCAAGGGCACCCAAGGAAAAATCCTCGGCACCATTCCACGCTTCTTTCATTGCGCCTGCGGTGATGTCTTCCGCTCACTCGATACCCGCACGCCCCTCGGCATGAAATTCGTCGAATACTCGAGCCGCGGCGAATTGGTGCCCGACGAATTGACGATCAGTCTATGGAAGGCCCAAATCGACAACCTCGCCGATACCTACATCTACAAGCCCGATATCGACTTGCTCGTGCTCGATGGCATCCCGCGCAATGTCCGCCAAGCGGAACTCCTCAGCCAACATGTCGAAGTCCAACGCGTGTTTCACCTCTCCTGCCCCGACAGAGACGAACTAGCCCGCCGTATGCGCAAACGCGCTCTCAAAGACAATCGCATCGACGACGCCAGCGATATGGTGATCAACCAACGCATCGCTACCTACGAAGCTGAAACCAAGCCGATCCTGGAATACTATTCTACATCGACAATCACAGACATCGATGCCACACAGCAACCGGTTAAAGTTCTTTCCGAAATTATACGGCAAGTCACCACCCCGCCATGCTATCAGGAAACCTGCAAACAGCTGATCTGATTTGCGATCACCGGATCGATCGCGAGATTTTCATCGCACGGATATGAGGTTGGTTTTCATCGCTACAGGAGACATCGCACTGCCAGCCTTTCGTCACCTTCTCGATGCCGGACCCAAACCGCTTGCCCTCGTAACCCAACCGGACAAGCCGGTGGGCAGGCATCAGCAAATGCAGCCGCCCGCGATTAAGACATTCGCGATCGAGGCAGGCATCCCCGTGCTTCAGCCGCAAAAAATTGGCGATGCCGCCTCCGAAATCGCCGCAATGAACCCCGACATCCTCGTCGTGATGGCATACGGGCAAATCCTCAAAAACGACATTCTCAGCCTGCCAAAACTGGCAATCATCAATCTTCATGCGTCGCTCCTGCCAAAGTACCGCGGCGCCGCGTGCATTCAGGCCGCCATCGACGCCGGCGACACCGAAACCGGCATCACATCGATGCATGTCGTGCGCGAACTCGATGCCGGCGACATGATCGTGGCAAAATCGATTCCGATCGGGCCCGACGAAACCGGCGGCAGCTTGCACGACCGACTCGCCCAACTCGCCATACCGGTGCTTGATGAAACACTCGCGAATTTGGCCGATGGCACCGCCACGCGCACCCCGCAAAACCCAGAGCAAGTCAGCCATGTGCCAAAACTCGAACGCGGTGATGGCAGACTCGATTGGTCGATGCCCGCTGCCCACCTCGAGCGCCGCATCCGCGCCTACGACCCATGGCCGGGCACTTACACGACGGCACCGGAAAACGGTTCCGCCAAGCGCCTCAAAATTTTTCCACCCACCCGCATTTCAAACACTCCGCTCAAACCTGCGGAAGTTTCATGCGACGAAGGAAAACTCATCGTCGGCTGCGGCAATGGCTCGCTCGAACTGATCACGGTGCAACCCGAAGGCGGCAAACGCATGTCCGCTACCGACTACCTGCGAGGCAAAAAACCCGACCATTTTGCCTGAACCAAGCGGGTTGCGGAAATCCGACGCAGCATCTAGTATGCGGCAAACGATGATCCGCCACCTCGTACGCCTCATACTCGCACAGGCCATTTGCCTGACTGCTGCTTTGGCGGATCGCGCGCCAATCAACGACAAGCCCGCGCCGGAAAACCGCGAGGACCTTCTCGCGATTCAAAACGCCGTTACCAGCGCCCTGCCAAACGCCAGCGCCGCCACCGTCGCCATCGAAATCACCGATGGCTCAGGCACCGGCGTGATCGTCTCGCCCGATGGCCTCATCCTCACCGCCGCCCATGTCAGCGGAGCCCCCGGGAAAAAAGTCGAGGTCATCATGCAAGACGGCAAACGCGTGAACGCCATCACGCTCGGCCTCGATTCGGAATCCGACGCAGCGATGGTCCGCATCACCGACCCCGGCACATGGCCATTTGTCGAAATCGACAAATCGGAATCATACAAACTCGGCGACTGGGTCTTTGCACTGGGTCACTCGGGCGGCTTTGACAAGGAACGCGGACTCGTCCTGCGTCCGGGCCGCATCGTGCGCATCGCCGATCAATCACTCCAATCCGACTGCATCCTGATCGGCGGCGACTCGGGCGGCCCCCTCTTCGATCTGGCCGGACGCCTCATCGCCATTCACTCACGCGTTGGCCCGCAACTCGTGGTCAACATGCATGTCGGCATCGGAGTCTTTCAGGAAAAATGGGACGCCCTCTTGAATTCCGAATTTATCGGCGATGGCCCGTTTGCGAAGAAACCCGTCAAAGGCAATGGATACTTGGGCATTTCCACGGAGCCATCCAATGACGGACTCAAAGTCACCAGAGTCGGCGATGAAAGCCCCGCTCGAAAGGCCGGCATCCGCAGCGGAGACCTGCTCATAAAACTCAATGACAAAGCCTTACAATCGCGCGAAGACCTCCAAGCCATTCTCAAGGAACTGAGCGCCGGCGATGTAGTCCGCATCGAAATCCGCCGCGGCTCGGAAACCAAATCCTTCACGCTGAAACTCGATGAACGCTGACCGCATCGCTATCATCCTCGGATCGATTTTGCTAACGCCACTCATCGCGCAGCAAAATCTCGAGACGGATTACCGCATGACCGGAAGGGCGACGCTCGCGGCATTCGAAGCGCAACGCCAAGCACTCCAGCAATCCAGCGCGGTGATCAGCATCGGCCAGGAGGAAATCGCTTATGGCGTACTTGTTTCCACCAGTGGTCATGTGCTGACCAAAGCCAGCGAGCTTCGCGAAAAGGAAAAACTCACCGTGACCATCGACCGTCAGCGTTTTGACAAAGTCGATATCATAAGCACCGACGAGGAATGGGATGTCGCGCTGCTCAAGGTCGATGCCACCAATCTTGTACCGGTCACCTACGCCAGCGCCACCGAGATCCCCCAAGGCACTTGGGTCGTGGTGAATGGAGCCACTTCACGAACCCAACGCCGCGCCAACATCGGCATGATCAGCGCCAAGCCCCGCGAAATCCAACCCAGCGGCGGACTCGCCCTCGGCATCGTGATCAAAAATTCATCCAAGCGCATCGAACTCGAAAAAGTCACTCCCGAGGGCGGAGCCCATCAGGCGGGGCTCAAGGCAGGCGATGTGATCGTCGCCATCGACGACAAGCCGCTGGCAAAAATCGAAGAGCTCTCCGATGCGCTCGATCGACACAAGGCCGGCGACAAGGTCCGCATCACCTTCAAGCGCGACGGAAAAACATCCACGGTCGATGTCCGTCTCACCGCCAAAACCGAACTCTTCGATATCTCCGCCAACCGCAACGACGAGATGAGCGGCGATTTCTCCAAACGCCGCAGTGGCTTTCCCCGCGTGATCCAACACTCGGTCATGGGCAACAGCCAAACCATGGGCGGCCCCGTGATTGATCTCAATGGCCACTGCATCGGAATGAACATCGCCCGCGCCAGCCGCTCGGAAACCTTTGCCATCCCAAGCGCGGAATTGAAGGAACTCGCCGTACGCCTGATGAGTCGCCAATTAAACCGGTAAGACAATGCGGCCGGCCCGCCCGACCATCATGGCGCATCATCGTGCCGACTCCACTCAATGACCCGCGGGTCATGAGCGCTCACATTACCTCGCACAAAGGCCTCAAGATCCGCCGGCAAACCTATTTGCCAATCCATCATGCGACCATTCCACATCAGGCTCAGCCGTGACGCATGCAGGGCATGACGCGGCAAAAGCAGACTCTTTTGCAATTCCGGCTTCCATCCATCGCGCATCCATTCGAGATATTCCGAACCATCGCCCGAATAAAGTTTGTCGCCCACGATCGGAAATCCATCGTTTGCCAAATGCACGCGGATCTGATGCATCCGTCCGGTTTCGGGAAAACAGCGAACCATGGCATGACGCCGCCCGCCGATTTTAAATCGATGCTCGACCTTGAATCGCGTGAGGCATTCGCGGCCTGCAGGATGCGCCACTTGCTTAACCCATATCGCCGCAGGTCCAAGCTCACCCTCGCGCAGGATGGGCTGCGCATTGGTCCACTCATCGACATTCGGCCACCCCGTCACGATCGCAAGGTATTCTTTCTCGACCTCGCGCCGTTCAAAAATCATGCCAAGCTCGCGCGCCGCCATGGTGTGCTTGGCCACCAAGACAAGCCCGCTCGTGTCACGATCCAAGCGGTTCACAATCGCCGGCTTCGCGCCATTCTCCATTTCGAACGCCAACAAGCGCTCGATCCCGCCGAGCAAGGTTGGCTCGGGCTTGCGATTGGCCGGATGCACAATCAAGGGCGCTGGCTTATCCACCACAAGCCAGTCGGCCGACTCGTCGACCACCGAAAAATCCACCACAACCTGCAGACTCACCCAACCAAGTCACACCATGCCCGCGAGACAAGCAATCCCTTGTTGCATCCAAGTGTCACATTCATGAAGCAACCTTATGCAATATACAAAAAAGGGTTGCTTGCCACTCCAGCAAGCAACCCCTGAGTTGAATGATGCCGCGATCGATCAGATCACTGCTTTGATAGAAGACTTGAGGGATTCGTATCCAGCGCGAAGTTTCGCGAGCTCGAGCTCGGCTTTTTGAATACGGTCACTCATTTGGATAAGGCTGGCAACCTTTGCTGTAAGCGCCGATGGAACCTTTGCCGAAGACTTTCCAGCGGCAACAGCCTTGCCGGTTTTGGCGACCTTGTTGCCGGACTTCTTGAGCCAGGCGGAAACGGTGAGAATGGAAATGTTGAACTTACGCGCCGCTTCGCTCTGACCGCCACGGCCATTGCTTGCGTTGTATGAGTTCACAAAATCGATAACCTCCTGCTTCTCTGCAGCGCTGTAACGCTTGCCTGCGCCTTTCGAGACCTTCTTGGCTCCGCCCTTGGCTTTTTTGGCGGCCTTCTTCTTTGCTTTTGCAGGCTTGGCGGCTTTCGCGGCCTTGGCTGGCTTGCCCTTCTTCTTGGAAACTCCGGCAGCCTTGAGCCAAGCACCGATGGTGATTGGCGTGACCTTGAATTTGCTGACAGCGGCACTCTGACCACCGCGACCATTGGCCTCGTTGTATTGTTGGACGAACTCAACAATCTCTTTCTTTTGCTCGGGCGTGTAACGCACTCCGACTGACTTGCCTTTCTTTGATTTACTGCTCATTGCGCGCAAATCCTTCATGAGTTAGAAATTCATTGCAAGGAAAAGTTTTAGTAATGATTTAATATAAATTTCTAACCGATTTCCCATATATAACCTGCCCAACCCTCTTCATTTCCCGGGTAAATCTCCACTCGATCACCACAATCCACCATTTCATATAAGGCAATCATATCAAGGTTGGTCATGCGGATGCAGCCATGACTAGCCGGATATCCTATGGATGATTCATGATTGGTGCCATGAATATAAATATATCGATCCATGGTGTTGAGGTTCCACTGATCCATGCCCTCAAGCCTCAAAATGCGGGTCAGTATGAGATCATCCTCGAATTTCTCGTCCTCCTGCCAGACCCCGCAAGCGACGCGTGCTTTGAAGATGGCGCCCACCGCTTCACCATCGCCGATCTTTTCGGAAATCCTGAAGCGCCCGATTGGTGTTCGCAAACTGCCTTTTTCACAACCCATGCCCTTGGCGGCAGTCGACACAGCAAAGCGGGCCAGCAAGTGGTCGCCGTCAAAGACAAGCATCTTCTGGCTACTCACAGATACAACGATGCGTTTCATCATGCGGAGGCGGGAGATATGACCAACAATGCGTTGTGACCACCCATGCCATTGGAGACCTTCGCGACAGGCCCGGTGACTTCAAATGAATCATGCGGCAAAACAAATCCCTGCGGCGCGCTCAGCCCTTTCACATTTCCGGGCAGTCGGCCGTTTTTCATAAATCCGGCAAGGATCGCGCTTTCGAGCAAGCCGCTGGCACCGATGGTGTGACCGATAAACGGCTTGAGCAAAATCAGCGGTGGCTTTGCGTCGGTGAATACGCGTTGCATCCATGCCGGATCCGCGACTGCCTGAACCATCGTGCCGGTCGCATGCGGACAAAGTGCAGACAAACCACGCGTGAGGTCATGAGTGAAAAGTTCCGAGCTGCGACCACCATCCGCCGGAATGCCCACCGGATTTCCGGCATCGGAATTGCATGCGTAGTGAAGCAATCGCGGATGATTTCCTTCACCTATTTCAATCGCCATCGCCGCCGCAGCTTCTGCGGGCACAAATCCGGTGGTCGATGAATGATATGGATCCAGCTGCGCAGTTTTAGAAAGCAAACCCGAAGACGCATACTGATCGAGCAGCATCGGCACCAATGGCAGATCCACCGCCACCGCTAATGCGCGTGATGCGAGACCGCATTCGAGCATCATCATCGCCACGCCCACCGCATCAAGCCCAGCGGCACAACCACTGGCGACGACATGATTCGGACCTGTGATGCCAAACTCGATGCTTATCGCCGATGCCGGCTCGCTGTGAATGGTATTGCTGGCGGCCATCAGGCGAAAAGGCCTGCGCCCGGGCCATGGCCCAAGCCAACCCGCCGCATTGCCGCGACTCGTGCCGACCACCAACGCGGTATCATGCAAATCGCTTTCACTCCAGCCCGCCTCGGCGATCGCCTCACGCGCCGCATGCAGGGCGGCCATGGTCGCAGGCCCCCACTTGCGACTGGTCAAACATTCGCGATCCGCAATCCATGCGCCAGGCGTGGCCGCGTGCGCGCTGTCATTTCCCAACAAATCCCCAAGCGGCCGAAATGGCACGACTCCATTCGCGATCGAATCAAGATGCGAAGGCAGATCAACACCGAGCGCCGACAAAGCACCCAGTCCCTTGATGGAAAATGACTGGCGGATGCCCACGGGTAGCAAGATGCAAGCTCACCGCAAATCAAAATCCAATCAGCGCGAGCCGTCGCGACCAGCGCCTCGTTGACCACCAAAGCGCCCGCCAAACCATCCACCGCCATTCAGAATGCGGTTTTTGTCCGGCTCCGAAAAAATTTGGCTTTGTTCGACATACACTTTCGCCGCAGCCGCATCCTCACGCATCCACCGAGTCGCCGCGATGCTCATTGACCTAATCCGCTCACCCTCGTCCTGAATGTTTTCCGCGACCAAAATCACCTGCGATGGATCCGCAGCGGTGTTGGCCATGACATAAGCCTGCAGGGCGCTGTCCCGCACATCTCCCGCCTCAAGCGCAAAGGCATATGCCAGGGCATTCGGCGCGTCCTTGTTGACCCATGACGAGATCAACTCCCGCATGCTCAGGCGCTTGGCATCATCACCGCCTTGGTCTTGGAGAAACTCCGCCGCATACTTGGGATCATCGCGCGCAATGTCCCCCACCACCTCCGCCACCGCACGATCCTTGGCCGCCCCTTGCGATATGAGCTTCACTTGCGCGGCAGCGGCTGCCGCCGCATCATCACTCGAGAGCCCCCCAATCGCCGATGCCAAAGCCTCATCCTGCTGGCCAGCCGGGAGTGACTTTATCCATGCCTGCGCCTCTTCGAAATTTTTCACACCATAGCTTCTCGCCACACTTTGAAACGCCTCGTTGAAATCCTCACCACTCATCCCCGCAAGCATCTTCGACGCCTTGGCCGGATCCAACTTTGCCACCTCTCCCACCACCGCGCTGATCGCTTCCGTGCGGCCCTCAGCTAAAGAACTCGCCCACGCCATCGCCGCCGCAGGGTTCTGCCGCGCCCACTCGGTGCCAATGATTGACACGCCACCACGCCCACCGGCCGGACCCCCATAGCCCATCATCGAAAACTCGCGCGGATTCGCCGCCAGATACGCCGCAGCTCCGGCCGGATCGACACTCGCCCATCCCTGCAGGATCGTCGGTTTCACAAACATTCCACCAAATCCCATCGAGCCGGAAAACCCCATCGCCTCCATCGGATCCAGCTCCGCCCACCGCCCGAACAACAAGAATGACGCAAGCAGTCGTTCGTTCATCGGCAACTGATCCAACTTGCCCGCCTCCCGCTCAAATTGCGACGGACTCAGATCCGCATAAAAATCCAGCATCGCCTGCACCCGCTGCGTGCTGCCCAGCGTCCCGCTGATCTGACTGATGCTCGCTGGCCGTTTCGCTCGCTTGGTTTCGCGCTCGGTGGCGGATACTTGACGCGACCCCGAGTTCGCCTTTGTCGAACCCGCGCCCCGCTCCTCCGACGGCGACCCACCCTTTGCCTCATCCGAGCGAATGTTCAAGCCGGTGACCAAACCACCGAGCACACCAAGCACCAATGTCATGAGAGCAAATATCCACGGATTTTTCATAAAATCGAAGTGTGACACACCCATTCAACCACGACCCGGCGATTTCGTCGCAATGAATTTTCAGGGCTTGCATCTCTCCCCGAATCGTTAATTCTTCGCGCCGCATGAGCCGCTTAGAAGGAAAAGTACTCGTCGCCCAAGGCGGCGGCCCCACCCCAGTCATCAACCAAAGCGTCGTCGGCGTCGCCCTCGAAGCCCGCAAATTCACCCAGGTCACATCGATTTATGGTGCCGTCCACGGAGTTCGCGGAATCATCGAGGAAAACTTCGTCGACCTCACCCGCGAGACCACCCACAACCTCGAGCAGGTCGCCGACACGCCGTCCTCGGGACTCCTCTCAACCCGCGACAAGCCCGATGAGGAATACTGCGCCCGCATGTTCAAGGTCATGCAGGCCCACGACATCCGCTACTTCTTCTACGTCGGCGGCAACGATTCATCCGACACCGTCCGCATCGTCAACGAACAGGCGAAGCAGGCAAACTACGAACTGCGAGCGATCCACATTCCCAAGACGATCGACAACGACCTGATGGAAAACGACCACTGCCCAGGCTTCGGCTCCGCAGCCCGTTTCGTCGCTCAGGCATTCACCGGCGTCAACCTCGACAACCGCGCGCTCAAAGGCGTTTACATCGGCGTCGTGATGGGTCGTCACGCTGGATTCCTCACCGCCTCCTCCGCCCTCGGTCGCAAGTACTACGATGATGGTCCGCACCTCGTCTATGTGCCGGAGCGCGCCTTCGATACCGAGAAATTCCTCGCCGATGTCGACCGTGTGTACTCGAAGTTTGGAATGTGCACGATCGCAGTTTCGGAAGGAATTTCCGACAAGGACGGCAATCCGATGATCACCAAGTTGATGGGCGAAGAGCGCGATGCTCACGGCAACCTCCAACTCTCCGGCACCGGCGCCCTCGGCGACCTGCTCTCGCAGACGATCAAGGACGGTCTCAAGCTGAAGCGCGTTCGCTCCGACACCTACGGATACCTTCAGCGTTGCTTCATCGGATGCCGCTCCGACCGCGATGCCCACGAGGCCCGCGAAGTCGGTGAAAAGGCAGTCCAGTACGCCATGTGGGACAATGTCGACGGCTCGATCGCGATCCGCCGCCCGGTCCTCAACTACAGCGTCGATTACGAACTCGTACCGATCGAAAAAGTCGCCGGCAAAACCCGCCACATGCCCGACAATTTCATCAACGCCGATGCCAACGGCGTCACCGAGGACTTCCTCAACTACTGCCGCCCGCTGCTCGGCTCGGACTTCCCGCAGTCCCACCGCCTGCGCGCGCCAATGGTGCCAAAAATCCTCCACAAGTGATTGCTCACGCGACCACTCTCAATTGATCCCCATCCGGGCCGGTGGACTTCGCTCCACC